>JAPPMR010000637.1 GCA_028818995.1 Candidatus Poribacteria bacterium
TTTTTCATACTGATATTATACTTGGTTATTGGTGATGGTCAGCAGTTTTTGTGGTGTTAGGAACAATAGATATCCAATATATAGACAATAAGTTTGCAGGAAAAGCTGGGTGTTGGCGGGTTATTTGCCAATTGTCTGAATCGCGGATTTCACGGATAGGATTTGGCAAGATAAGTTCCTTTTCAAGAGATTGCGGCACACTTTGAATAGGAATTTGGGAGTCCTAAACTCAATAATCCGCGTTCTCCGTGTAATCCGCGATTCAGACAGGAAAAATGGTAAACGCCTCGGGCAACGCATCTTAGATCGAATTTTTGCTGTAAACTGGATACACCCATACGGAATGGTGTGTAAAGTTTTGGTTAATATTCGTAGGGGCGGGGTTTCCCCGCCCGAACAAAGCCTTTACGCAGGCAAGGGAACCTTGCCACTACGATGTTCACGGTTCCCTAAAGTCAGACAAGCTTCAATAATAATTGGATACACGTCTCTTAACATCAGGGTTTCTACAAACTTTACACCCCCTATTGGAGTGTCTACCGAAATTTTGCGGGTAAAGGTCGCGATTCGGAGATCGCTCCTACCGAGAACATTGTAGGAGGGCACTCCGATTTCCGATTATTGCCTATAATTTTAGAATGGACTGTCCACAATTCTTAGGGTTTTTTCTTGACATAGCCGCTTAAATTTGATATGATATAAATATGTACGTTTTATTTCGAAATTGACAGAGTGTAGCCATTTATGCCACATAAAACAACTACTTTTACACTGCAACGAAGGCACTTGAGATAGTTCAACACTAAATTATGTGTTAAAAGACATCACAACTGAGGAGAAGAAATGGATTTCAAACTAAACGAAATAGATGGTTTTGACGAAGAAGAAACAGATCCTTTTGATCAAAATAGCGATAACAATATTACTGATGAAGATGAATTCGATCCTTTGGGTTTGGATGAAACCGATGAGGAAGATTCTGATGCAGTCGCTTATGAACCAGACGATCTGGACGAATCGGAGGATGTGTATGACGAAGAAGATGAACTTGAAGAAGAATCTTCTTCATTAGTTTTAGAGCAGGAACGTGTGGAAATAGCACCTTTTAATTCACAGGAAGAAAACAACTTTGCCTATGCTGAAGCTGTTAGAGCTTATTATGAAGAAAAAAATTATGAACAGGCAATAGAAAAATTTACCGAAGCTATTAAAAACGAGAAAAAGCAAACAAAGGGCAAAAAGTCCACGGCAAACGAAATCGTTGCCAAATCTATGTATTGGCAGGCAGAGGCTTATGTCAAAACGCAAGATATTCCAAAAGCAATTAAGACTTTTGAATCTCTTGTAAAAACCTGCCAAGAACATTATCTTACTATATCGGCGCAACGGCGCGCGGAAATTTTGAAAGCGAAAAACTCTTAAAATAAGGAAAGGACAAGCGAAATTTGTGGATACTTTGAAGAATCTTCTTGAACAGAAAGCGACTAACTTACGAATTCACTCTATTATCTCGACATCAGAAGCAGGCTCCGGACATCCAACAACATGTCTTTCAGCAGCAGATATTGTTTCAGCCCTCTTTTTTCATGCAATGCGCTATGATTGTGCAGACGCGCAAAATCCAAACAACGATAGATTTATCTTATCAAAGGGGCACGCTGCGCCACTGCTTTATGCTGCCTATGCTGAAGCAGGCATCATTCCAGTAGATGATCTGATGACACTACGGCAAATTGATAGCATCCTTGAGGGACATCCTACTCCTCGTTTTGAATGGACAGAAGTTGCTACAGGATCTCTTGGGCAAGGTCTATCACTTGGTCTTGGGATGGCACTCAACGGCAAATACTTAGACAAATCCGATTATCGTGTCTATGTGCTTCTCGGTGATGGCGAAACCGCTGAAGGTGGTGTCTGGGAAGCTGCTGCCTTAGCATCGCATTATCAGTTGGATAACCTCATCGGAATTGTAGATGTCAACGCCCTTGGGCAGAGTCAGCGCACCATGTATGCGTTTGATATTGATACTTACTGCAAACGTTTTGAGGCATTCGGATGGCAGACTATCGGAATAGATGGACATGACTTTGATGAAATTTTACCTGCGTTGGAAAAAGCCAAAGCCTCAACCGATAAACCAACGATGATTGTGGCTAAGACATTTAAGGGGCAAGGTGTTTCGTTCCTTGAAAACGAAGACAACTGGCACGGAAAACCCGTTCCCAAAGGTGAAGAACTTGATAAAGCTTTAGCAGAACTCGGTCCACTGCAGACAGATATTCCGTTACAGATAGAATCCCCTAATCCGATAGACAGACAGACTGCTGCCTCTACGGAATGTGAACCGCCGAATTATCCATCCGATGAAGAAGTAGCAACACGCGGCGGTTACGGCACTGGGCTTGCAAAACTCGGCACGGCGAATCCCAACGTTGTTGCTTTAGATGGTGATACCAAAAACTCTACATACGCAGAACAATTCATGGAACTCCATCCAAACCGATTTTTTGAGATGTTCATTGCGGAACAGAATTTGGTAGGAGCAGGCATCGGTCTTGCAAAACGAGGAAAAATTCCGTTTGTTTCTACATTTGCAGCATTCCTATCGCGTGCCTACGACCAAATTCGGATGTCCGCGATTTCACAAGCGAATATAAAATATGCTGGTTCACACTGCGGTGTTTCAATCGGTGAAGACGGTCCCTCACAGATGGGTTTAGAAGACATCGCAATGTTCCGGGCAATTCCAGAGTCAGTTGTGCTATATCCAAGCGATGCGGTTGCTGCCGAACGTCTTGTCGCAGAAGCCGCTGCACATGAAGGGATTGTGTATATCCGCACCTCTCGTCCAAAAACCCCTATTCTTTATAGTGCCGATGAAAGTTTCTCTATCGGTGGGTGTAAAATCGTTAAACAGAGTTCTGAAGACAAAGTAACGGTTGTCACAGCAGGCATTACGCTACACGAAACCTTAAAGGCACATGAAACACTCTCCGCAGAAGGCATTGCAATCTGCATCATTGACTTATATTGTATCAAACCGATTGACACGGAAACATTGGTGACAGCGGCTTCCGAAACGAACAATACTTTAATAACCGTTGAAGACCACTATCCTGAAGGTGGTTTAGGTGATGCCGTGTTAGATGCTGTTGCGACTAACGGTGTTCAGGTTCACAAACTTGCTGTTACGGGAATACCGCGATCTGGTAAACCAGATGAGTTATTGGAACATCACGGGATCAGTGCAAGTGCTATTGTAAAGAAAGTAAAGGACATCACCTGATAATTTAAAATTCTGATACTAATCGGATTTAGAAGAATTATTCTGCTATATAACTCAAGTTGCTACCTACAAGATAATTGAACGTGAGTTTGATAATAAAAATGTGAGTTCGCTCTAAACACTTTTCATGGGT
>JAPPMR010000010.1 GCA_028818995.1 Candidatus Poribacteria bacterium
ACCTGCAGCATGGATAGACACAGATAAAGCCCAATTTGAGATTAATCTCTCTCAAATCGCAAGAAAGTTTCAGCACTTTGAAGCGGTGTCCTATGAAAAAGGGAAGCACATCGTTGATAAACAAACCGCTGCCATAGAACACGAGATCAAAAAAGCCTTCAGTAAATTCAACGTAGACAACAACCCGGAACTCCATATCGCAATTCTGGCACGAATTTCACAAAGATGGATACAACAACTCGATGAATAGAGGGAAAAAACATGGAACAAAAAGTCCGCCATCTGCTCGGTCTTTCCGGTGGTAAAGACAGCTCTGCGCTTGCAGTTTATATGCGGGACAGAGTGCCAGAGATGGAATACTTCTTCTCTGACACGGGTAAAGAATTGCCAGAGACTTACGCGTTTCTGGACCGATTAGAGGTATTCCTCGGCAAACCGATTGCCCGTCTCAACATGGAGCGAGATGCCAGCGAGAACCGAGATTTCGATCATTGGTTGACGCTCTACGGAGGCTTGTTGCCCTCGTCTCAAGTGCGTTGGTGCACTGTTAACCTTAAGATAAGACCTTTTGAGGAATACGTCGGCGAAGACAAAGCGTATAACTACGTTGCCATCCGTGCCGATGAAGACCGTGTCGGTTATAAACCGCTGAAAACCGCTGCCCTTCGCAACATCGAGCCCAAATACCCATTCAAAGAGGATGGCATCACCAAAGAGGATGTCTACCGGATTCTGGAGGAAAGCGGTCTCGGTCTACCTGACTATTACAAATGGCGGACACGTTCCGGGTGTTATTTCTGTTTTTTCCAGCGCAAATCCGAGTGGGTCGGACTCTTAGAGGAACATCCAGACCTCTTTGAACTTGCCAAAAGTTACGAGAAATTCAATCCAGAGACAGGCGAACGATTCACGTGGAGTCAAGGGGAAAGTTTAGAGGAATTGTCCGATCCAGAACGGATAGCACAAATCAAGGCAAGTACCGAACAAGCAAAGGCCTCTAAAAAAAAGGAAAAACCGAACCGCCGTTTGATAGAAATCCTTACCGATATCCTCGATGATGAAGATGACGAAGAACCTTGTCTAATTTGCCATAAATAATACAATTGAAATGGAGTTTGGAATATGGAGTACTACGATTTACTGAATCCTTCGGATTTTGGTGAACTTTATCGCCACCAACTTAAACAGACAATTAGTGCTTATAACCCGACGCAAATCGTTTTAGGAGAGGCCCTTCAGAATGCCATTGACGCTATCGTTGAAGCAGATGGCACCTCTCACGAAATCACAATTAATTTTGATTTAGATAACAGGTCTGTCAAAGTTACTGATACCGGTATTGGTTTTCCGAACGATCCAAAACTCTTATTTCTGGGAGGTGGCACAAAACGCCACGGCAACCCCCGACTTTTTGGGTTTGTAGGAGTAGGAATAAAAGTTGTATTGTTTTCTTCCAAAAAATTTAGTATTCGAGGACATTCAAGTGACGGCGCATTTTGTTATGAAATATCAGATGCTTACCAATTTGACAAAGATTCACCTCCGAATCTACATGTCCCTAAGCAGTTCCTTACTGATTTATCCCCATTAAAAAAGGGAACAGAAGTTTATTATCAATTTCCCAAACATATAGCACAAGATCCCTTTGAGCAATTCATGCAAAACATGCACACTCAATGTTTACCCCAAGGTAATGATACCGGATTTGGTAGGACTCTAAAATCTGCAGTAGACAGAGGCTTTTATGAAAATCGATTTTCAGGATTAATGGAGGCTTTTCTTCGCCGCCACACTTATGCTGGAGACGTTTTGAATTACCTTGGAAGGAAAAAAGAATTAACTGACACTGCTATCAAAATAAACGTCATCTGTTCTGATCCATCTGATGCGTTTGGGGATGAAATTGGAGAACTTTTCGATGGAAAAACAAAATTTGACTTCAAAATTAGTCCTGAATATCTTCTCGTCTCAGATAATCTTAATTGGGTCCCACAGCAAAATCGTCCGGGTTTATATCATGAAGCACTGGGACGCGGAGGAACAAATCTTACTCGGACCTGGAAGGGGTTTAATTTTTCCAGCTACTTTGATACAGAAGATTTCGAAAAACTTCTCACCAATAAAGATGGAGAACTCCCCAAAACAGTGAAAGACTCAATAAAGGAGTACAGAGAGAAATTGTTTCCAAGAATTAATGGAATTCTCCTCACTATTGGTCATATCCCCTTGTTTGAGGAATTCCTTCCGGGTGGAAGTCAACGCGTGATTTCTGTAAATGGAGTGGCTACGACACATGCGATAGATCTCACCCGAGGGCGTAATCAGGCGTATATCCGTTGCTTTGATTTAGTTATTGATATGAACGCACAACTTAATTATGGGAAGTCACACTTGACTGACACGCACTTGGTTAGCCGTATCCGACGATTTGTTAACGATGCCTATGCAACCACGATTCAAACGGCTGCAGCTAGTTGGGTTGGGAGAATAACACCACCAGATCCTGAGGAACAACATGACTTCTTTTTACGGCGTGCAAGTCTTGGCCTCCCAAGACTTGCTGTCAAAAGAGTCCCTAGGGATGAAAACGATGTTATTGCCCTCTTTTTTGAGTTACTCGGTAGAGAATATCTCACAGGTTACCAGAGTTTTGGGTTATCGCAGATGGATCCGTATGATGGACGATTCCTCATAAGACGCAGTGGAGATAAAAGTCCTCCTCTAGTACCAGCAGATGATAGACAACTTCAAGCAATTGAGTTTAAAGTCACTGCCGCTTCCTTGATCCGAGATTTAGAGCGGGAGGCTAAGGATCCTCGTGAACTGAAACTGATGATTGCATGGGATGAAGGTATTTCAAATTCCGATCAGTTTGGATTCGCCGCAATAGAGCACAGTATGTATCATGAAGATATGGTTTATCCGGGAGTAACTCGCTATCTCCAAAACACGAAGTCAGGTGCCCAGATCCAAGTCTTACTTTTAAAGTCGGTAGTAGACAGCATTAGAGAACAGCAAATTGCAGATGAATAATGGACGTGAAACAACTTTTTAACAAACTATATTTAGCTCAGACTCAGGACGATGTTGATAAAATCATCAATGTTCACCCTGATATTTTTAAACCTGAAAATTGGTATCCTCTCGGTGAAGACGAAAACTACTTTGCTGTCATTGAAAACCAACAATCTTCCCCAATTGCTGCATTAATTGAGAAAATTACGAACTCAATTGACGCTGTTTTAATGAAGAAATGTTTGGAGGCAGGTATCGACCCTAAATCCAACCAAGCCCCCCAATCCATGGATGAAGCGAGAACGGATTTCTTTCCAGATCATAGAGATTGGGATCTGGCAAGATACCGAAATCAGCAAGCTGAGAGCATCCAAATTCTTGCCGATGGACCAAGGAGAAATA
>JAPPMR010000758.1 GCA_028818995.1 Candidatus Poribacteria bacterium
CGTATGGCATTCAGCGGGACTAAAGAAATTACCGAAATATTTATTTAATCTTCATCAAAACACACCTGCCGAGAAAGATCGAGTTAATTTGGTATAAGACGTATGGAGTTTAAATGCAAGTTTACCACGGTACCGAACAGACACTTGATGCAGATACATTCCTCTCAATTTTGCAAGCGGATTATGAAAGCGTGTTTTTGACAAATTGTATAATTGAAGGAGCAATCGTCTTTTCAACCGAATCCGATGAACAATCTGTGGTGGATAAAGAAATTGTTTGCATAGGATGCACGTTTAAAAACAGCGTTAAATTCGAAAAAACCGATTTTCAAAAAGAGGTCTTTTTCGGAAATTGCGTTTTCCAAGATGCTGTTTACTTTCGTAGGACTGTGTTCCAAAATTCCTGTGACTTTGGAGAATCAAAATTTGAAGGACCTGCCCTCTTTCGCGGAACAACCTTTTGTGGGAAAGCATGTTTCCGGCAAACCAGCTTCCAACAAGTTGCAGACTTCAACGAGGTACAATTCCAGGAAACCGCTGTTTTCAGAAATGCAATATTCCAAGACGCTGCCCATTTCAGTAGTGCATTTTTCAATAAAGAATTAGACTGTATGCAAGCACGATTCTCCGAAACCACGGTTTTTAATCATTCCAAATTCCTCGGAAAGATTGACTTCACTTCTGCACGTTTTGCTGTTACGGCATCCTATCAAGATGTAAGTTATATCCCAAACACGATATGGCAATGGCTGCGGAACAAATTTACTCGTCAGTCAGAGCAGCCAACCGAATTCTATTTAGATAGCGAAGATATAAATGGGGTTTTGAATCCGTTTTTCAAACGTTACGTGGCGGATCAACAGTACATACGCGCTTTCAGAGAAAAACATCCGTTTTGGGCATTGGTTTGGAGATGGAGTTCAGATTATGGTCGAAGTTTAGCACTTTGGGCGCTCTGGTCACTGCTAATTGCCCTTTCCTTCTCATTTGTTTATATGCAATCACCTACGTGGTATCCAGAATGGCTTCACGAAGCTATGCCTGAATTCCAAGAGGTAATTACTGGCAATGAAAACGGAGATTTGACTTTTTGGAAATCCTTTTACTTTAGCATTGTAACTTTCACGACATTAGGCTTTGGAGATGTAGTTGCAGTCAATACCCCGGCTCACATTCTTGTCACCATTGAAGTCATTTTCGGTTATATTATGCTTGGTGGACTCATCAGTATTTTTGCCAACAAACTTGCCAGTCGGAGTTAAAATTACATTTCAGTAGGCAAGGTTTCCTAACCTCGCCGATTCAGTTAGTGTAGCATTATTTCGTAGGTCGGGTAGAGCTTGCGAAACCCGACATGTATTGCGGGTATCTTTTCACTTCTAAGACGCGAGAAAAAAATGAAAAAACTAAAAGCAGTTGTTGTCGGTGCAGGATGGTCCGCTGAAGGGCACACAAAGGCATTTCAACATTACGGGGTTGAAGTCCTCGCTATTTGTGCACGCAAACCAGATATTGTCCAAAAAGTTGCGTCAGACTTAGGTGTGCCTGACGCGTCAATTGATTGGCGGAAAAGTTTATTGGAACATAAGCCTGATATCGTCGCGCTAACAACCCCAGCAATTTTACGCACTGAAGTCATCGAATTAGCAGTTGAACTTGGCTGTCACATCATCTGCGAAAAACCTTTAGCACTTAACGCTGAAGCAGCAGGGCATATCTACAGTCTTATTGAAGACACAGGATTAAAACATGCCTTTGCCGCAACACATCTATATGATCCGAGTGTCGCTTATGTCCGTCAACTGCTGACGCAGGAAAAAATCATTGGAGATTTAACAGCCGTTGATATCGGATACACCCGCAGGATTCCTGGTGGTCCCCCTTCAGATATGATTAAGCCGTGGAATTGGATGAGTTCACTTGCACACGGTGGCGGTGCATTGAACAATGGACTTACGCACAGACTTGGCATGCTTGAACGCATGACGGGTATGAAAGTTGCGTCTGCAGTCGGTGAGGCAAAAATATATCCAAGGAAAGCCCCAGTCGTCCCAGAGATTCGCGACTGGCGGGTGTGGCGAAGCACGATGATAACTGCGGAAGAAGCGTCAAAACTTGAATGGCGTGAATGTGATGCAGAATGGGATTATTCAGCATTCTTCAAGTTGGGATATCCCAATCAAGATACGGGTAATTCTATTCTTGCAACAATGCGTACACATCCGGGAGTGCCATCACATAGACCTACTGGCGGTTGGTTTTTCTACGGCACGCAAGGCACACTCGTCGGGAGAGGTGGACACATTCTGAATTCTATCACAAAACATGTCGGTGAGGAAGTTGAGGAACTATCTGTTCCCCAAAATTTAATAGACGATCTACCACAAATCGCAGATGAAATCCAAAACAAGTGGACTGCACTTGTCCGAGATTTTCTTGCAGATATTCAAGATCGCCCACACGAACCGTATTTGACCTTCCATGATGGGTGGCGTTACCAAATCGCTATTGATGCTATACGGGCAAGCAAAGGATGGGCTACAATGCCCGATTGAGTGCGAAGTATAAGCGTTTTTTCTTAGGATAACGTGAGTTTGATAATAGGTGTATAAACTTCATTTTGCCCAAATTATTACTCTCATAGACCCGGTAGGTGCGGTTTCCTAACCGCACCGAATGCAATAATCTGATTTATCAAACTCACGTTAGGGATAGATGTAAATGTATGAAAAACTTGGAGAAACGATTGAAGCACGAGAATTTCTTGATGCATTAGAAGGCGATGCCTCACACATAACCCTGAACAATTGCACGATTGAAGGCGTTATTGACCTGCATGCAACAGAACTTGAACGTGATGAAAATGACCGAATCTGTATTGATAAAACCCTATCCTGTATCGGATGTACTTTCAAAAACATTGTCAATTTCCGAACAACAGTTTTCCAACAAGAAATTTCCTTCCGCCGCTCTGTCTTTGAGGCAGACCTCGACTTTGACGAAGCCACGATGCAGCATCATTGCGAATTTCGTGAGGTTACGTTCCACGGTCGCGCCAACTATCATAGTGTCACCTTCCATAAAAGCGTTAGTTTTTGGCGTGCCAAATTTCACAATGTCGCCGATTTTCACCAAGTACAATTTCACGACAATGCCGTTTTCCATGAAGCACAATTCCAAAAGGAAGCGAACTTTAGCCGAGTGCTTTTCCAACAGACGCTTGACTGCACAGGCACAAACTTCGCAGGGATAGCCGTTTTTAATCGTGCAACATTCCTCGGTGCTACCCGTTTTACAGCTGCCAAGTTTGCCTCCGTTGCCTCATTTCGTGATGTTCAGTACACCGCCAACACAATCCGCCAATCAATTGTCAATCGGTTCCCCAATAATTCAAAAAAGCCGACTGAATTCTAT
>JAPPMR010000320.1 GCA_028818995.1 Candidatus Poribacteria bacterium
TGTCATGACAGTCGCATCGTAAGGTGGCACAAAGTTGCTGAGGATTTTAGAGGCACACGTTGTTCGCACACCTTTGGTGCATATCACATCTTTAATTGCTATAGGTATGCCAGCGAGGGGTGGCATCTCATTTCCATTTTGGAATCCTGCATCAGCTGCACCTGCTTGTTCCAATGCAATTTCTTTGGTCAATGTCAAATAACCTTTGACCTGTGGTTCTACCTCCTCAATGCGTTCATAAATGGATTCAGCTAATTTCACAGCAGTAATTTCACGTGCCTTGAGTTTGTCGTGTAGTTCGTGTGCTGTCAGTTCGTAAAGCGACATTTCAGTTTCTGCTCCTTACTCCGTGTCAATTACTCTGGGCACACTGAAATACCCTTCTTCTGGCTCTGGTGCATTTGAAAGAACTGCATCGCGCGGTAACGAGGTCTTGACAACATCCGCTTTGGTGATATTGTGCAGCGGATGGATATGTGATGTCGGTGGAACGTCATCCGTGTCCAATTCATTCAACTTGCCGATATAGTCTAAGATTCTGGCAAGCTGCTCTGTGAAATCCTTTGTCTCTTCCTCGTTAAACTCAAGACGTGCCAAGTTTGCGACGTGGCTAACGCCTTCTGTGGTGATTGTTGCCATACAATTTGGAATTCCTTCCTATCTTTATGATTTATTCTGTGATTTCCTACAAACCATTTGTGTGTTAATATCTACTAATTAGATATATTCTATTTCCAAAATAGCCATGCTCCAAATTTTCCAACTACCGTTTTCTTCACGAAAAACATGAATAGTGTCAAGATTATTGTCATTGAAGTCAGGTCCAGCCAACTTTTGTGCAGAATATTTTAATCTAACTATTGCGTATTCATCATCCTGTTCAATGTATCGAAACACCAATAATCCATAATTCACATCATAATTTTCAAACAAAACAGTAGCCATTTCTTCCGTTTGAGAATAGAGAGGAGATTCGCTATGTATTGTGTTCAACATTGCATTCAGATCCTCTGCCTGGGTCGCCCGCAGGTTTTCCATTACAACAGCCTCAATTTCTTCTGCAATACCCCCGTCTTGAGATAATGCCACTGTCAAACCTAAACATGCCACCAACAATAGTGCAATTATTGTATAATACTTCTTCATTTTATTTATTTCTCCTTACAAAATGCCCTCGTTCAAATCAATGTAGAATGAATAGAAAACATTCAATTAAACTGCTTGCAGCTGCGCCAATGCAGCATCAAATTGCTTGGACCCAGCACCAGGACGGTCAAATCGGACTGTTACATAAGTGCCTGAGCCGGATTCGCTGAGTTTCGTTATCTTCCCTCGTCCAAATTTTTCGTGGTATACAATCTGACCAACTCCGAAAGATTCTTCTTGATGCTCTTCAATGTAACTGATTTCTGGCTGTGAGAATGGGGAGTTGTATCGGTCAACGTGCTGAATAAGATGCGGCGAAATTTCTTCAATGAAACGGGAAGGCACTCTGTATTCCGCGCCGCTCCACGTTCTACGCGCCTGGGCATGCACAAGATAAAGCTGCTCCATCGCACGCGTGATTCCGACATAACAGACCCTACGTTCCTCCTCTAAACCCGCTTCTGTGCACTCGGAACGTTGATGCGGCAAATAACCTTCCTCCATGCCAACCATAAAAACGAAAGGAAATTCCAATCCTTTTGCACTGTGCAAAGTCATCAGTGTCACGATATTTGTTTCATCTGTATTGTCATCTGTTTGCATCGTGTCAATATCCGCAATGAGTGCAACATTTTCCAAATAATCCGAAAGCGTTGGATTCTCAGCAATCAGCTCGTATTCATAAACAGCGTTCCGTAGTTCCTCAATGTTTTCAACGCGATTCTGTGCTTCTATTGTCCGTTGTCCTCTAAAGTTTTCAAGATAGCCTGTCGTGTCAAAAACATGTTCAAGTGCGTCAGATGGCAGGTCATCTCCGTCAAACCCGTCAAAAATTTTTGCGAAGCGGTGGATTTTTCCTTTGATACCAGCGTTAATCGTTTCGATTTCGTCAACACGTTCAACAGCCTCAAAAAGTGTTATTCCTTGATTATCCGCAAAACCCATGAGTCTTTCAAGTGATGTAGCACCAATGCCGCGAGTTGGCACGTTGATAATACGTCTGAGACTCATTGAATCGAAAGGATTGCACATGACACGGAGGTAAGCAATCAGATCCTTGATTTCCATGCGGTCATAAAAGCCTAACCCACCGACAATCTGATAGGGTATATTCGCAGCGCGAAGTGCCTCCTCAAAAATGCGGGATTGTGCATTCGTGCGATAAAAGATCGCAAAGTCCTTATAATCAACCCCTTCAGCGTTCCAATCTTCAATCTTTGTTCCCACGAAACCTGCTTCGTCACGTTCATCCATCGCTTCATAGCAGGTGACAAGTTCACCACTCTCATTTTTTGTCCAAAGTTTTTTCTCTTTACGTTTCTTATTGTTTTGAACAACACTCCATGCTGCTTCCAAGATATTTTGCGTTGAACGGTAATTCTGCTCTAAACGCAGCACATTTGCATTCGGATAATTCTTTTCAAAATCGAGTATATTATGAATGTCTGCTCCCCGAAATCCGTAGATGGATTGGTCATCATCTCCAACGACACACACATTCTTTTTTTCACCAGCCAAATAACGCACCAATTCATATTGACAGCGATTTGTGTCTTGATACTCGTCTACAAGCACATGTTCAAACTTCTCTTGATAATGTTCAAGCACATCTGGATGTTTTTTGAACAGTTCCACTGTAAAGTTGAGCAGATCATCAAAATCTAAGGCGTTGTTTTTGCGGAGCGTATCCTGATACATGGGGTAAACTTGCGCCACAATCTTTTCATAATAACCATCAGCCGTGTTTGCGTAAGTATCCGGTTTGATGGCGTTGTTTTTTGCTTTACAAACCAGATCGTGAATGGTGCGCGGATTATACATCTTGTCGTCCAATCCGTGCTGTCTGATAATATCTTTCACAACCGTTACTTGTTCACCCTTATCGTATATTGTAAAGTTTTTGGTGAAGCCGTCTAATTGCTCAATGTCTCGGCGTAGGATACGCGCGCAGGTTGCATGAAATGTTGCAACCCATAGGTTTTTGCTCGTGCCCTCTCCAACGAGTGTTTCCAGTCGTTCCTTCATTTCGTTTGCTGCCTTATTGGTGAACGTCACTGCAAGGATACGGAAGGGAGAGACACGGTGGTGTTTCATGAGATAGGCGACGCGATGCGTAATCACGCGCGTTTTACCGCTCCCCGCACCGGATAGGATAAGGAGCGGTCCCTCTGTGTGTTGGACAGCCTCTCGTTGAACACTGTTTAAGTTACTTAACAGATTGTCGGACAAGGATTATCTCCGTGGATGTGGGTTTGTAGTCGTAATG
>JAPPMR010000213.1 GCA_028818995.1 Candidatus Poribacteria bacterium
TGAAATAGGAGATTAGATGGACACAAAATCAACACCACAGGAACGGAATTTTAGATTGAGCACAGAGGAACTTTCTTTTTGGAATGAAAAAGGTTATCTGGTGCGCTTAGGGATATTTACTGCTGAAGAAAATGACGCTCTCCGTCAAATTGCAGAAGACATTGTTGACGGGAAACGTCCGTTTCCGTCCGCACACATCGATCAGAATGCGCTTGTGAGAGATGGAAAGATTGAGGAACAAGGTATTTATGCGATGCACAAAATCCACCATCCGAGTTGTTTTATCCCAGAATTCCTTGCACGTGTGCGTGATCCACGACTAACTGATCCGCTCGTTGATATGATGGGCCCAGATATACTCGGTATTAACAATCTATTTATTTGGAAAGCGCCAAAAATCGGTCTCGGTTTTCCTTGGCATCAAGACATGTTCTATTTTCGTAATCGGTTTAAAACAGAGACGACCATCGGAACATGGACAGCAATTGACCCAGCGGATCGTGAGAACGGTTGTCTGTATGTAATCCCCGGTAGCCATAAAGACAATATTCATGAACATGATGACCTTGAAGGTTCACAACAACGAGAATTCAAACTGGCACGGGATGCACGTGATGAAGATGGTGTTGCGGTAGAAGTGCCACCCGGTGCTGTTGTCTGGTTCCACAGCCATCTGCTACATAAAAGCACGGACAACCATAGTCTGCGGTTTCGGCGGAGTTATGTTTCTCATTACCTGAGCGCGCAGGCAGAATGGGCAAAGGGGGACGGAACATATAGAGGACAACCTGTGATGTGGGTTCGCGGTGAGACTTTTCCTGATAAGGTGCATGAAGTTGAACGTGAAGTGTTGCCTGTACCAGAGGATGATTGATGTTTTATGAAGGAAACGTATCTGCTATGCATCCACAGGATTAACAGCAGCAATTCCTTCTGGAGCATAGCGGGTAAAGTCTGTCGTGTTAAAGGTCAAGATATGTGTTACTTTATGATGAATCATTGCTGCAACCAACCTTGCATCGTGAACTTCTTTGCCTGATACACCATATTGCACGACAAGTCGCTTCCATGTGGGGTATACTTCAGGCGAATCCGGCAGCAAAGGGAAAAGTCGTTCCAATTCTTGCAAGAGTGGGTTCGTTTCAAGTGGAGTTTGTCCAAAACCATTTCGATCAGCGGGGCGAGTTGATACGTTCCAAAATTCAGCGATATTTTGCGATGTTGTCTTTAATTGGTCACCATCTGCCAACAATTCACGGGTAGTTGGCCGAACGATTTGATAACGTGGATCGGCAGGATATGAAAATCCCAACAAAATATTGGTATCAACCAGATAAATCATGATTTATGGATGATCTTCGTATATGCTTTCGCGACTCATCGCGTAATCGGATAATGGCTTGGCATCGGGACCGTGAATTTTCATAGATAGTTCCGCTAATCTATCTGCTATTTCATCAAACTCCTCAAGAGATAACCGTTGATTGTCATTTATTGATACATTTTCAGTGCCATCAAGAATCTCTACAACCGAACCGTTATTAGAGTGGATATAAACTTCAAGTGTCATCTGTTCACCTCATATTATATTCTTCAGATAAATCATGATTATGGATGATCTGCGTATATGCTTTCGCGACTCACTGCATAATCGGACAATGGTTGGGCATCAGGTTTGGCAAATTTCTTTGCTAAGACATCCAATCTCTCTAATGCTGCTTTAAATTCCTCATGTGATAACTTTTTGTTATTATTTTCCGACGGATCCATCATACCATCAGGAATCTCTATAACCCGACCGTTTTTAGAATGGACATGAACTGGAATTCTCACTTTCTCACCTCCTCTTCATGACGTATTCTCGTCCGAAGTTGGCTCTACATTCTGTTCTTTCTCTCGCGCTTCTTTTTCCCGCTTTGTAACAGCAACGGCAAATTCCTGTAAAATTTCTTCCTGAACCTCGTTTGGGAGTTGCTCTATACGACTCTCCAAAGCATTGGCACGCTGCCTCATGCGATGCTCAGCTTCTGTTTCCGTAAGAATTATCGGTTTATAAATACCTGTAGCGATATTGCGTATATCCCTTTGCATATCTTTCGTAGCTCTGGCTATTTCAAAAAGCGGGGGTCTATCAATGTGTGCCATTCCTTCGTTCACACCGAAATCAAGATGAAAAGAAGAGTCATGGTTATGCCCCACCGAATCTTTATACTTTATACCGATCTCAAACGGTGTCTGTTTTAATTCATCTAACTTGTTTGTTACACTCACGATAAACTGTTCAATCTTCCGTCCCTGTTCAAAGTAGGCAATTCCATTCTGTAGAAAACCGATTTCCTCAAATGATATGTCAAGATTAGGTATAGAAGAGGGATTTATTGTGAACTGTAAATCGCGAGCTGCGCCTGTGCCTATGTTTTCTATGCAGAGTAGGACGAGGTTAACGTGCACTTCATGAAGACGGAGAGAGATCGCAATTTCGGGTGTATTGTTTGCTTTTAGCATTCGCCACGTTAGATAGGCGTAGTAACTTGTGATGCCGACAAGTACAACAGTCGCTATCCCTATAACTACACCATCATTTGCATTAAGCCACTCTATGATTCCCATAAATTATCCTTATCGTAAAGTCTATAAAGCACTAAATCAATACCGAATGCACATGCTGCATCTGGTATTGATTTACAGGATTGCCAGAAAGATAGGACTCTTAATCTTCTGCCCGGTGTTTTTCCTTCCTATATTCCTCATAATATCGTTTTCTTGTGTTGATGATAGACCAAGTCGCAACACTAATGCCCACTATTGCAGCGACTGTACCTACGATTATAATTGCTATGTTCATTTGATTGACCTTTAGGTTTTTACTGATCCCAACATTCCTTATTGACAATATAATAACACTTCTGAGCTAATAAGTCAATCTTATACGTGATTACCCTGATATGGTAGGTGCGGTTAGATGAAGTTTAAGAAAATAAATCAGTAATTTGGCGAGGTTAGGAAACCTCGCCAGCGGCAGAAGTACACCTGCCTCGTGCGGACAGAAAATTACCCAATTAATAAATTAATCTTCATGAAACCGCACCTACCGGGTTTGGGTAAAATTAGAATTACCGAAATATTTTCTTAATCTTCATAAGCAAGTTTGAATATTAAATAGGCACATTTTCTGTCAATGGCGGGCGGGGAAACCCCGCCCCTACGGGTTCAGTGCCTGCTGAAAAATTGGAAAATCAACAATTTATTATTTAATATTGCTTAACCGCACTATAGGCATCAATTTAAGGATTCTTTTTAATATGAGTTTCATGCTTTAGTCCTATAGGGACGATATGTTTATCTTTTTATGCCGTTCCTACCAAATCAACGGTATGAATGCCATTTAGGCATTCCCCGGAACTCAAG
>JAPPMR010000696.1 GCA_028818995.1 Candidatus Poribacteria bacterium
CTGCCTTTAATCAACCCACTGATGAACCGGATGCAGCGTTTATGCAGGGAATGGGATGTACTGCCAAATGGGAGGACGGTTATGAGTGGCGGGCACTGCGTACAAAGCAACATACATACGCTGTCCATCGTCCGGCCCGAAGTGAGAAACTTTTCGATAATATTGCTGACCCGTTCCAAACTCGTAGTCTGATTGATGGTCCGGAATCGACCGAACTCCGAGAACGGTTCCGAACGATGTTGCAGCAACGCATGGATGTGCTTAACGATACCTTTGAGACGTGTACGTGGTGTCGTGATAATTGGACCGAAGATCGGATTATCCTCCGTACAGCGACGTTAACCTAATTGTGCTAAAAAGTGACGGGTAATGTTTTAACACGGAAAGAGGTAAGCCATGGATAAAAAATACCGTATTCAGAACGTTGAGACGATACCGAGTCCATCGCTGGTTGTCTATCTCGCACAGGTTCAATATAATATTGAGCATGCGATTGCTACTGTTGATGGGGATGTCTCAAAGCTCAGACCGCATGCGAAGACGCATAAAACCGCCGAGATTATCGCTATGGAGCGTGATGCTGGTATTCTCAAACACAAATGCGCGACGTTGCGGGAAGCAGAGATGCTGGCACAGAACGGTATAGCTGATATTCTGATTGCCTACCAGATGGTGGGACCCAACGTCAACCGTTTTGTTTCGCTACAGGAGAGGTATCTTGATGCTGATTTTAAGGTCGTTGTCGATCATCAAGAGGCAGTAACCGCGCTCTCTTCAGCAGCGGCGAAGTCCGGTTTGACCGTCAAAGTTATGCTGGATCTGGATGTAGGAATGAACCGCACAGGGATACCGGTCGGTGATGCTGCTGTAGATGTCTATGCGCAAATTGAAGCGGCGGACGGATTGCAACCGTGGGGACTGCACGTCTACGATGGGCATATCCACGATGAAGACCTTGCGGAACGAAAAACGTCCTGTAGCAAGAGTCTCGCACAGGTAGAGGAGATGCAGGATAGGCTGGCTGCTAAAGGACTCGAAGTGCCGTTGATCGTGATGGGTGGCACACCGACTTTCCCCATCTATGCGGAGACACCGGGTGTTGAGACATCGCCGGGGACGTTCATTTTTCATGATCACGGCTACACGACCCGCTATCCTGATCTCGGTTTTACGCCTGCAGCTTTGCTCCTAAGCCGTATCATTAGTATTCCTACGCTGCATCGGATTACCCTTGATTTGGGACATAAAGCCATCGCTGCGGATCCTGATGGCGTGCGTGGTGTTGTTTTGAGTATTGATGATGCGGAGGTGAGCATGCAGCATGAGGAGCATTGGGCAATTAATGTTCCTGATAGTACCCCGATGCACATCGGACAGGAGATTTACGTCTGCCCGACACATATCTGCCCTTGTGTTGCGCTGCATCCGTTTTACTATCTGGTGGATACCGATGGGTATTGTCGGGGTACATGGGAGGTCACGGCACGCAATAGAAGTGCTGCGTAAGATGTCTAAGGACAGCATTGCGGAGCAAATCAGAGGTAACCAGAATCACTCAGGATCTTTGCTAAATGATTTTTACCACTGCACTTCCCTCTCAAAACTAGCAAATTTTTCCCACGGAATCGTACTCTGAGTTGTTTTAGTCCTCTGGGATTGCTCCACTTAATGCCTCGGCCGTCGAACAGAACTGGACAGTATTCAGTCCGAGAAATACTCGTTGCTGAGGCAATGCTCTGGGCGAATTTCAGGCTATTTTCTAATTGTTCGACAACATCAGATTCTTCAGCTTTGCCACTTTTAAGTTCAATTGGCACTGCTACGAGTCTTTTTTCTGTGTTAAGAAAAAAGAGAAGCCGATCACATCGCTTTTCCATCTTGTTTTGAAAATTAAATTCGTTTTCCACATGGACTATGATTCGTTTAGATGGAACGCCCTCCATATCCACGGTACAACCTTCGCCGCTACAGGAGTTAATCAAATTATTTTTATTAATTTGTCTTTGAATTTCGTCAAAAACCTGACTCTCATTCACTGGTATTATCGCCTTCTGTTTCCTCAATTTGATTATGGAGTCCGGCTGAGCGGTTATACAGATTTAGTGCTAATTCCTCATAATCTGGGGGCTCTATTCCGTCAATGTTCGTAAAGTGTAGTGGTTCCACCGGTTTTTCCTTGTAGAAATGCCATGCTCCGACTTCATCTGGTAATAGCCAACTCTCTGGTCTGTGAGGTTTCTTCCGCAATTCACCTTTTTCCTTGAGGACACCTTCGCGAATTAGATTTCCAATTTCCTTGAGCAGCCAGTCGCTATGCGTTGTTACTACCACGCGCACTCCAGCACGCACCAAACGCGCTAAGGTAGCGGCGATTTCTGTCTGGGCACCCGGATGTAAATGTGCTTCGGGTTCTTCAATAATAAGTGTATCGCCAGGGCGGATGAGTCCTCGGATAAACAGAACCAGAGGTGCGAGTTCGGATACCATTGACGAGGCTTGGCTTAGACGAATTTCTTCCTCCATCTCCCATGAATAGTAGAGGAATTCAGGATATCCACTGGGTGAAGGCCTCCAAATAAGTTTTCCGTACAGAACACTGGATTCTAGTGCGTCAGCAATAACCATCATTTCACTATTAGGGTTTTTATCCGCTTTATAGAGGATAATCTTTTGCAAAAAGTCCGACATACCGCCTGGGAATAGCGGGACTTCGGCGGATCTCTCAAATCCTGCGCGGGTGGAACGCGCTACGAGAGAACTTGCAATTACCGTGTGGCTCTGCATGATACCACTTCGAGCGGCGGGTAAGTAGTAAATTTCCCCTGAGTTTTTGTTAAGTCTATTGAGGGATCTCAAGTAACTGTTCAATCCAAACCTTTCATCCGACCTCGGTTCGTCTCCAGAGGAAAGAGGCATATTTTGATCAACCGATGAATGGACGATGGTATCTGATTCGGTAACGGTCATTTTGAAGTCCCAAAATTTCTGATTTTCTTCGCTAACTTCCACTGAAATTGCCGTTTCATTGCGGATACCTCCCGTTGATTTCCTCATATCCGACGGAGAATTGATATCTAAGCAACTCTCAAGTTGATTGAGTAAAATCGGCGGATCCTTGATGTAAACTTGGACCTCATCGCGAAGTTCTTGGGGCAAATCTGAAAATTTGAACGGCTGTCCTTCTGTGTTTAGTTTTTTGAAGATTGGCAGACTTTCCTTTTGAGCCTCCGAGGGCTGATCGTCCCACACATACACAATCTCACCAAGCAAATCTTGAATGAGATAATTAGGAAATCCTGAGAAACCATCAAAAGCCTTATGCAACGTATAAAGCAGCATGGAGAAATATGTTTTGCCAGTATTACTGGGACCGATAAACACCGTTAGTGGACGCAGGTCTATTGT
>JAPPMR010000189.1 GCA_028818995.1 Candidatus Poribacteria bacterium
TAAACACTTAAAACATACATAATATTTTCTTAAGTTGACACCTATGGGGTTGAGGAACGAAACCCAACTTGAAATGCTTGGACAGATTGGAAATGTTGGGTTCACCTGCGGTTCAACCCATAGGTGTAAAGTTAAGGATTTTCTACCTCTTTTAATCGTTCATAAGTTGTGTGTTTACCGAGTCTATGTTTTCCATAGTCGTTGTATTGTAAATCTTGTTTTATGTCTCTAAGTGTTCTCAAAAAAGCGGTTTTAGATTTGTGGAAACTTATCATGAGTGTCCGAGCATGTAGCGCTATAAGTTTTGCTGTTGTAATGATATCGTGTTTTATACATCGCCATCCGGTTGCTAATATAATCCAATGCCTTATCAGTTGTGCGATCAGTTTGGCATATACCTCACATAAGACCCGATAAGGTTTTTTGCTTCGGGAGGTATTCACTTTTCCGATGCTTTTGAAGCATTTAATTTAAACAGGAGTTCTATTTGCCATCGGATGCGGTAAATCGTTGCGATCTGTTCCGGGGTAAGCCGTATCGCATCAACATTTGTAATATAGATATCCAATCGGCAAGTTGCAGGCGTTTCTTTGAGGGTGTTTGCCATCTGCGTTTGGCATCGCGTCGGATATGCCGCCCGCGTTTGTTTGCTTCTTGCTCACAACATCGCACGGCAACCAAGCGCGAACTGAGGCGTTTCTTGGCGCCGATGAAGCAGTTGATGTCTATAGTGTCTAAGGTTCTTGTAGCAAGAAGTTCTTCAAGACAAAGCGATGCGCCTTGTGTGTCAAAGATCGCACAGTCTACTTTCAATCGTGATAACCAAAAGACCCTGTTTGTGTTAGTTTTTCAAACGCATCAAGCGAGAAATAACCTAAGTCTGCCAAACGCAAACTTCCCGCAGGAAGTGGTTCAAACTGCTTTTCTGTTGTTCTGTCAGCAGTGATGCCATCAGTGAGTTGGAAATGTTGGAAAGCACCACTGAGCACATCAAAGCGGAGGTGAAGTTTTATAGACGCTTTTTTATGGTCGGTTCTACATCCGGTTCCTTGCCAAACAGATTGGAGTTCATCAGGGAGTGCGATCCAAGTGCTGTCCTGCAAATAGACACCACTAAACTGTTTGAGCAAAGGGAGTGCCTGCGGTTGTGCTGAAACAACTTGAGTTGCGGGGCTTCAAGCGTGGCTTTTAAGGTTTCAGCAGCCTGAGGTGTCATCCGTTGGACAATCGCTTGGCGGGTGACATCAATTCCTAAAGCACGCGCAGCATGTGCCAAGTTCGTCCAACTTGCATCATGCGTTTTTAGCCACCCGAAGACAAGCACTTACACGAAAGCACTCCCTGTGAACTTGCGTTGTCTTTGGACGAAACCGGTATCCAAAGATGCTTCATCAGCCGTTGTTTGTAAAACTTCTTGCATTTTGTCGGAAACCTGTGTTAGTATAGACATTGGAACACCTCTTTTGTAGAAAAAATGGAATTATTTTCTACATTATGCAAGAGGTGTCTCCATTTTGCAACACTTTTCTAACATTGAAAAAGATACATATCTGTCCTTAACTTTACACCTATGGGTTGAACCGATGGTGAAACCTAACCTACGATATAAACCTTTAGTAACATGCATCAACTGGCAATTCATAAAACTAATAACCCTGTGTCAATAAAATAGAGTTGTTGACAGAAAATCGTTAATTGTATATGTACTATAGCAATTCAAATCTGGGAGCAAAACAGACTCCCATAATTTAAGACAAAGGAGAATATTACATGAAAACGTTGTGTGTTATAACAATTACATTGCTCTGTTTTTCTACAGCTATAGCGAAAGAAACGTTCTTTTCAGCACTTGAAAGCAAAGCAGAAGTTGAAAAAGAAGGTGGTACTGTTGCTGGTGGTAATTTTGCACCCGGTAAATTTGGCAACGGATTTGTCAGCGAAAAAGCAGGCGATGTTATCCACTTCCCTGTGGAAGACCGCTTCGTCAACCTTGATGAAGGCACAGTTGAGTTATGGGTGACGATGGGAATGGATGTCTCAACGGTTACAGGTGAACTTTTTCTGTTCATGACTTATAAGCGTGGAACTGATGCGGTTTTCCTGCAATTTGACAAGGGTGGAAAAGCTCGTATGCGTATCAAGAGCGCGGGGAGCTGGTTCAACGCGGACAGTGGGGCACTTAACTGGAAAAAGGGAGAACATCACCACATGGCTGGAACGTGGGGGCCAGGTGGATTGAAACTCTATCTGGATGGTAAATTGGAAGCAGAACATGGTTCTAAAGCAGGGCCTAAAGTTTTCGCAGAAACCTTTGAAATTAACAACGCATCGCCCCCCTCACCTAATTTCCCAACGAATTGTGTCGTTGATGGACTTCGGTTATCTGACCATCAGAAGGAGGCGGGTGAATTGGTGCTTGATGATCCCGCACCTGTTGAACCTCTTGGGAAATTGGCGACAACTTGGGGACAACTGAAAACCGTGAGATAACCGACAGGGTGGACTATAGTCCACCCAATTCGCTTTTCTTGGTTGAACTACTCATATATCATTTCCATACAATTGAACTGAGGACTATAAATGTATAAAACAGAAAGTCCGCTTTTTATAGCGGGGAAAGAAGGATATAACACATTTCGTATTCCAGCACTCGTTGCATCAAATGACAGAACACTATTGGCATTCTGTGAGGGTAGACGAAAAGGTGGCGGTGATTCTGGCGACATAGATATTGTGTTGAAACGGAGTTTTGATAACGGAGAAACATGGCAACCGATGCAAGTTGCTGTCTCTACTGGGGCAGATACAGACGGAAATCCAGCACCTGTTGTTGACCAAGAAACCGGTACCATCTGGTTACTTTTCTGTAAAAATTTCGCGGATGGCGGTGAAGGTAAAATAATTGCAGGTGAGGCACCGCGTACCGTTTGGGTAACCTCAAGCACTGATGACGGTGAAACTTGGGCGGAACCGAGAGAAATCACATCAGACACGAAATTGGATACGTGGACATGGTATGCAACGGGACCCTGTCACGGTATTCAATTAGCAAGCGGCAGATTGGTAATTCCGTGTGATCATGTGCTTGGGCAAAGCCGGAATTATGCTGAGATGGGTTATTCGCATCTCATTGTAAGTGATGACCATGGCGAGACGTGGCGTATTGCAGGTGAAGCGCAGCCTGGCACAAACGAATCCGTTGTCGTTGAGACAGTAAACGGTGATCTATATTTCAACTGCCGAAACTATGTCGCACCGAAAAGGCGCGCTTATGCTTGGAGTTCTGACGGTGGCGATACGTTTACCGAATTCGGTTACGACGATGACTTAATTGAACCTATCTGTCAAGCCAGTATGGTGCGATATACAGATGCTAATACACACGACAAAAACCGAG
>JAPPMR010000979.1 GCA_028818995.1 Candidatus Poribacteria bacterium
GGTTTGTAACCTCGCCCTTCCATAATGTCTAATTAATTGTAGGTTTTACTATAGTCATGGTTATTGACATCTTTTCTGAAATCTACAGCGTACAGTGTTTCAAGCCTTATGAGGAAAACGCACCTGAATATCTAAAACAGATTGGTACTTTGTCTCGCGAAGATTAACCCCACGACGCAGATGATCGCCGTTAAGGTCCGCTTTTCACTTTTTATCGCACGTGCAAAACAAAAATCGTGCGGAGACGCATCTGGGTAGGAATGAAACTGCGGTATAAAGCGAGGCACACGCTCCTGATATGTTTGATAGACTGGACCACAAGACTCCAGCAGATATGCTTCTTCGACAGCAATAATCGGGAAATATTGGAGGAAATAACCAACAATTAGGATAGCGACGAGCCAATAGACATTCGCAACAAGGCAGACACCGAGGCTGAGCAGGAAATTACCGAGATAAAGGGGGTTACGGACGTATGAATATGGACCCGTTGTGACGAGGTCGCGGGCAGCGCCGAGGGTTCTGGCACGGGTGGAAGAACCCGCATAGCCGACTGCCCATATCCGAAGAAATTCACCTGTAGCAATGAAGATCGCGCCAATAGCGACCGTGTACCACACCGGAGATGCGAAATAGAGCAGGACAAAAATAAACGGAATAGGCGTAAAACTGCGGATTTTGAAGAAGAAGTTGCCGATTTTTCTAATTTTCCTTGTTCCCACATCTCATTTCGGTGTGCGCCAGATCATGATACCGCCAACGGCAGCGTACAAGATATTAGGTCCCCAACAGGCAAGGAAAGGGTGAAGTTTGCCGCTCTCACTTAATCCTTGAAGCGTGGCAAACGTGAGTGCCCAATAGATGAAAGAGAGGAAGAAAGCGATCACCAAACCCGCAAAGAAACCTGATCTACCAAAGCGAATAGCAACAGGCGCACCAAGCATAACAACAACAACAGCGGCGAACGGATATGCCGTTAAATGATACAACTTCACCTGTTCCTTGCGCGAAATCTGACCGGCTTCTTGTTTGTAGGTGATCTGCTCGCGGAGTTCCTTGAGAGTCATCGCCCTTGTATCCTTTTCACTTCCAATAAAACGAGCAGGATCTTCGTGGCGTTCAATCGCATGCGTGTCGAAAGCCTCGTAACCAACCTCAATACCTTTCTCAAAGTGGCGGATGTAGCCATCGGTAAGCTGCCACTCTGTAGGTGTCCATGTCGCTGATTTTGCGAATGTTACACGACCGAGTTGTCCTTCTGTGTCATATTCATAGATAGTAAGCCGCTGGATTTTGCGATCATCTAACACGATACGCTGTGAGTAAAAGATGCGGTTGTCTTTGCCTTTGAAAACGACATTTCTACCGTAGCGCGGTTTAACTTCATTTTGCAAGAGGTATGCTTCATGGTAAGCAGGTGCCGCAACCCGGTTATAAAAAATCGCGAAGAGACCACAAATAAAGAGCGTTACAATTAGAACAGGGATAAGGAGTCGGTACACACTTAGACCGCTTGCCTTCATCGCAGTGAATTCGTTGCTTTGTATCATCTTACCGAGCACAAAAAAGATAGCCACAAATGCAGCAACGGGCACGACTTCCATAATCCGGCGAGGTGCTTGGAAGAGAACGATTTTGACAGCGGTCATATACGCGACATCATCATCGAACTTCTTGATATCTTTATCCAACAAACGCACAATAATAATTAATGCAATAAAGAACAAAAGTCCAACAAGGAAGGCTTTGAGGTATTCACGAAGCAGATACCGATCCAAAATATTCAAGGCATGCGTCCTATCATAAAATATTCAACAGCAGGGAGAGTATGTCAAGATTCAGCTTTCCTATTGACAACAAGCGACAATTTGCTATCGCGGTCACGCCAAGTCCGAAGTGTCCCTTCACCTATCATATAGATGCTGAGACCAATACCGAACACACCAATAACAATATTTGGGAGCCACATCGCAAGGGCAGGAGATAGTGTGCCATTCAAACCTGTGCTTTGACCGATTTGCAGCAGTAGGTAGTAAACTAAAATCACAGCTAAACCGATGCCAAACCCGATCATTCTGCCGCTCCGTTTTACCATCAATCCGAGCGGGACCCCCATTAACCCAAATGCCAGACACGCGAACGGGATAGAGAATTTTTTATGATACTCAACCTGTGCGAAACGGAGTTTCTTACGCGTAAAATCAGGGTTTTTGCTCGTTTGTAGGGCATCTTCCAACGTCCTGACGAATACTCCAAGTTGGGCAATGCTCATCGATCGTGGTGTTTGGTTCTGAAATGCGCCGCGCTCCAAATCTTCAGTCATCTGAAGGGCGAGACGTTGCTGCTGAAATTTTGTTACGCGATACTCATCTGGATTGTCGGTTGCAGGTTCATAAGTAAGCCCATCGTAAAGTGTGAGCATTGCCCTACCTTCTTCAAAACCGAGGGTCGCTTCTTGGGCATGGCTGAACCGAGGATGTCCACTCCAGATACCATCCCATATCTTGACGTTCTGCATGCGCCCACTTTTGCCATTCGTGGATTCGTACATCCAAAGTTTACCTTCTGTCTCCAACTCTTTCATGACGGTTGCTTCTTCCAAAACAAACGCCGGATTGTGTCTTTGGATATCACGTTTGAGCGTCGCGTAAGCAAGATTTGCTTTCGGCAAGGCATAGTCCATCAGTCCAAGATCGACGACACTCAGCACTACTGCAATGCCTAAAAGGGGAATCATGAGATGATGGAAAGCAACACCGTGTGCCTTCATCGCTACGATCTCATTATCGGTAGAAAGCCTTCCAAGTGCAAGCAAAATTGCGACCAAAGCCGCCATCGGTAGCGATAGCACAACCGTCGCTGGCATCACATAGATGAGCAACTCGACGAGGTAAAGCGGACTTATCCCTTTCTGCACAAAAAGTTTCGTCAATCGAAAAAGGTCATCAAAGATGAGGAGAAAGGTAAAACAGATGAGTGCTATTATGAAAGGTGGAAAAAATTCTTTAAGTATATACCGTGCTAATATTCGCATATCTTTAGTGCAGGCTGTCAACGTTTCATAGTAGACACGTTTTGCTGGCACGCCAGTCAACAGATTTCAAAAATTATGGGTTTTACTATAAGCCAATATCACTCTCTTCTCTATGAGTTGACTTTTATCGGAAAAATCTTCATTATAATTTGAAATTTCGTTACAGAGATGTTATTATATCAATATGGAACTTACGCTGGAATCCATTCAACTCACAAACGATGATCTGACCGATGTAGCAGCACGCCATGCTTCTGCTCAAGAACTTTACTCTCCAACAGCCCCGAAGCCGCCTACAGCGCAATTCGGTTGGCGCGACAGATGGTGGTTGAATAACACAGCAGCGCAGCAGGTTGCCATTA
>JAPPMR010000377.1 GCA_028818995.1 Candidatus Poribacteria bacterium
GAATAATATTCTTTTCTGTTAATTGTGAAAGAGAGTTTTTAATATCTTCTGTGCTAAAGCGTAGACCTATTAATGCATTTTCAGAGTAGTTTTCTCTTGATTTCACACCTTCAATATATTTATCTTTCCATACCTCAGCTTCTCCTTTAAATGCCTTTAAAGGAAAATCCTTCTGTTTTATAGTAAGATTGTTTGCCATATTTACCGTCTGCGCTGCAAGTATATCAATAGCCTTTTGGTTGTCAGATGTCAACGGTTCCGATCCATCTATTAGTTTTTTCAATTTGTTGGCTACAGATATTTGCGCGTTCAGTTCTGCGTTAGTGTTTTTAGACAAAATGTCAAACATTGATCGCCAATATGGGTTCCTAAACATATAATATGCGAAGGTTAAATTACCGAACAGTTCCAAGACACCTTGTAAGTACTTCCCTTTGTCGGATACGTCAGCGTGATAGTATTCTGTTTTTGTAATCTGAGTGCGTGGATCACTTTTAGCATACACATGACGATTATTATTAAAAAACAGAGAAGATACGACAGTTTCAGGATTATCCAGGGTGAGTTTTAATACCTTTTCTCCGCTTTTTATCAAAGCTGAAGGAAACCTATTTAGTCTGATTCTACTCAATCTATCAAACATATAATACGTCAAATAGTTTCGGCTTGGAAACATCCAGAGAAGGAAATGTCCATCCATTCTCCTTATTACATCGTCGTTATTTCCATACTTATCATGAGTGAATTCAATATAGAAATCTGCCATCCAATGACCGTCTGGATCGCGTTGAGAAAGTCCTTTGGGTTCGGTTAAATCAAGTATGTTTGTCTTACCTTGTCCTCTATGTATTTCAATATTGCTATCTCTATCGGAAAATGGATTTTCGCGAAGAGAGAATAATGGATCTTCATGGTGAAAATTCGGTATTTGAGGTTCATCGTAACATTTTACGTTAGTAGAAAACCTTTGTTTATCTTGGAATCTACTTGCTATATTCTTGAGGTCCTCTTCTTCAATGCTGAAACTCACAAACTGGACTGTTTTGGTATTCTGCCGCTCAATCCAAGAGTTTTTGCTAATCCAAGCACATAGAGCATCTTCCATATTTGGATCGGTTGCTAAGGCAGTGGGAAGCCATAACTGATGCATATACTGGCGTTTCCACCTACTAATCAACAAAGGTCTGTTCCAAAAATAGACAAGATCTTCAATGGTATCACCCACAATAACTTGAAAACGATCTTGTTATTGGTTATTCACATTACGTTCTGTATTTGGAAAAGCACAAATTTGATCACGGCAAATAATATTTTTAGCGTTAGCGAGTTCTGATAAAGCATCAGCAAGACTTTTCCGATCAACCGTTAAGTATATATTTTTTTCAATCTCATTTTCATTTGAGTTGAGAATCTTACTTTTCCTATAAGGAAGAACACATAATTTTTCATCCCTACGTTCAACGTAGTGTATACCGTTATTTTCTTTGTCTATTATCGCCCATTTTTCAGGTTGTTGTACCGAATTTTTACAGAATGCTTCATTGGATAGAGGTTCGCATTTATTTTCGAGCTCCTTCTCTTTAAACCCTTCATGAACTTCTGAGGGTACTTCTCCGCGCGACAATGCTGTCTCAAGCGATATCGGAATATCAAATGCATCCCAACCGTAATGATGTCTTCCGTCTGCAGATACTACAAAATTTCGGTCAATGAAAAGTTTATCTACGTTGGAGTCCATCTCATCTACATTGAAAAGCCCAAGTATTGGTTCTCCAAACAAAACCAAAGATTCACGGATAATTACTGATTTAGGATTTACCCGTGCTGGAGAAATGCGGGTACCTACTCCTAATCTTGAATTGTCATCTTCACGAAACTCTTCAATTGTCAAAGGAGATAAGAAGTTCTCAAATTTTTCAATGAGTTCATTGCTCAGAGGTACAAAGGGTTTGATAACATCTGGATCAACGTCACGTAAAAACTTCCACCAATTATCATCGATCGTGTTTCCATCAGTTAGAATAATTGGGTTGAAACGACCACCCCACAATCTACGGTTATAATTTATTATTTGATCGACTATATCAATGCTGTCCTGTGAAGGATTCACAAGAAACACAATCCGCATCGGACGTTTATCTATATAAATGGAATATGGATTTGTAAACATAAGAATGTATGAGTCTTCCCGAATGTTTCAATAACTATCAGTAGACGATAACCGATTATGAATGAGTTTTTGTTGTCTGTGGGATTGATTCAACAATGAGGGTACGAGAAACACATCCAAGGGGGACTCCTTATGTGTCCCCCTTACTCCTTAACGAACGTCTTTCGTGTTCCCTTTAGGGTTGTTTGCAGATATTAGGTTTACATACCTTGCCAAATTGTTTCTGAAATTTCCTAACATCATAATTCCTCCTAATATATAAAAATGGGATTTATGAACCACCCATTTTGTTAGTTCAGTTGACATCACGTTAGTCAACATGTTTGTATGAAGGCTACTGAAAGCCTTAGAAAATGCATTAAAGAGACCTATGTCATTAAACAAGGTCTCTTGGATAAGCGTCCCGAACACACATGCTATCAGGAGAAACACGAAAGGCATTCCGACTCTCATAAATTTACGTTTAGTAAATATGAGTGTCTGCTGCAGATCGTTGTATCATTCGAAGTTTGCAGATTCGTAATGATTCATAATTTGTATATTAACATATTCTTTTTCACCTTTTCAAGTAAAAGTGACGGATTACTTCACTCAATAAACAGACACATTACTCTCCAGTTATCTCGGCTGGCAGGTTGTCAATAATCCGAGCAGATTCCACGCTGACATGGATGATGCGCTTAATTGCCGCAACCAAATCACGTGGGTCAGCAAACCAACCGTTTGGGTCGTTGACGATGCCACTGTCGGTGTCCGTTTTTATATAGTAGCGGTCAATAAACCACTCCAGCGGTGATCTGCCGTTGACGACATAGCGGTAAGCGTCTTCTGGGATGCCGGATAAACGAACATGTGTATTGATGTCAAGCTGTCTTTTCCCATCAGGCCCGTAACGCATTGCTTTATCAGTTAGCAGGAAAAGGTTCGAGTCGGCATCTTCAAGGTCGTCTGGTGGTGAGGATATATTCAGAAACTCAACGGTGAGCGGATACTTTTCACATGTCTCGTAATTGAGGTGGAGCTCTGCCAATTTATATCCTGCGTCAGCAAAGGCAGTGAAGTTTGGGGCATAAGGGATACGCGGGAGCATCTTAGATAAATCGTTAGCAAACTGTTCTTTGTAACTGGGGGCGTGGAGGATCCCGTAGACATAATAAAAGATGTCGTCTTTGGTAATTTTATCTGTTTTATAATGTTTTTGAAATGCTTTTAGTGCTGTGTCTGA
>JAPPMR010000746.1 GCA_028818995.1 Candidatus Poribacteria bacterium
GGCGAACCCAAGTTAGAATTTTTGAAAAATTCGGGTGCCACTATGTTCGGCAGAGGGGATCACATCTCATCTACCACCACCCCAATGCGAAACGTGCCGTTGTTATCCCTCGCTATGATGAGATCCCTGTTACGTTTATTAGAAATAACATGCGTACTGTCGGCATGAGTAGAGAACAATACTTTCGGTTGTTTACAGAAGTTTAATTGTTTAATACGACACCGCTGTTTTTAAGAAACTGTATTGGGGATTTCCGCACGGACACAGTAATAGCGGAGATTATGAAGTTGACTCCGAAAGCGTTGCAAACTCTCGATCGTCTGGATCTCCGACGCGTATGCGATATGCGGAAGGAGTTCCTCCCGAATCTGATCCAAAAGTGTAGGAACAGTACGTTCAGCGTTCATATTTTAGTTTCCAGACTTCGTTTCTTCTAATTGCTTCGCCTTTTCAAAGTCATCTATCGCTTCTTTCGCTTTGCCAAGGGCAGCGTTTGCAAGTCCCTGCCATTGGTAGTGCACGGCATTATTAGGTTCCAATTCAATAGCTTTCTTAAAATCTTCGCGTGCTAAATTGTACTGCTTCCGCGCTTCTTTTGAAGGTCCCTGGGTCGATTTCGCGGAACCAAGTAGACATCGCGTAATCCCTCGTAAACCGAAATCTTGGGCCCGAGCAGAACCCAACTTCTTGTCAATAACCTCGGTAAAATCCACAATCGCTGCGTGATAATCTGCCATCATTTCATTATGGTCACGAATAACCCCGCTTAGGAGTTTTGTATAACCTCTACTCTAATAGTATTGGGAATTCTCCGCCCCTCTAATAGCTTTATCATGATTTTCAATCGCCTCTTGATATAACCTTCGCGCAGCTTCCAAATCCCCCAGATCAGCTTTAAAATTGCCCATTCCTGATTTTGTTCTACCCAGAGCGTCATAAACATGAGGAGGGGCAGGATCAGAGTCATATAATAATTCGAGAATTTTGTCAAAGCTTTCAACTGCTTTCCGATATTCGCCCCGTTTGTAAGCTTCCATGCCCGAGAGGTAGTGGACCCTTGTAAAATCTTCTTTAGCTGCATCAACCTGACCGGATTTTTTGTTGGCAAGTCCACGACCAAGGTATGCATCGGCAAAGTCCTCTTTTAACTTGATAGCTTGGGTATAGTCTTCAACAGCCTTTTGATAGTCTCCTTCTTTACCACGGAGATGGTGCTCTTTGCCTCGATTATAGTAGGCTTCGACAAACTTTGGTTTTAACTTGATAACTCTATCAAAATGATCAAGTGCCATTTTATAGTTATTAAGATGGGAATGTGTCATCCCCAACTTGTAATAAACTTCAGCGTAATCTGGTTTCCAGTCGATAACTTTCTTATAGTCCTTGATTGCTTTCTTGTAATCCTCGTTTTCCAATTTCGCGTTGCCTCGATCATAATAAGCCTCTACATAATCCGGATTTAACTCAATGGATTTATCAAAACTTTTAATCGCCGCTTTATATTGACCAATGTTGAAATTTGCTTTACCTTCATAGTAGTAAGCTTTGGCATGGTCAAGTTTAGCACTCTCATCTTTACCTAAAGCTTTCCTTGCATTGCCTAATTCGTAGTAGGCCTCGCCCAGCATAATAGCATTATCTGGATTTAGGTTGATAATTTTTTCATAATCTTGAATCGCCTTTTTATAGTTAGAGTCAGACTTTTCTATGTTTGCAACACCCCGATAGAAATAAGCATCGGCATTTTTTGAGTTTAAGTTAATGGCTTGGGTATAGCTTTCAATCGCTCCCTTATAGTCAGTACTTTTTAGTTTCACGTCGCCCAGGTTATAGTACACCTTGGCCAGCAAAGCGTCGCCCGGTTTTAATTCGATTGTTTTCTCATAGTCTCTCATTGCCCCCTTATAGTCACGATCAGATGCCTTCGCAATGCCTCGGTTGAAATAAGTTGCGGTGTCGTCTGGATTTAATTTAAGTGCTTTGTTTTAGGCTTGGATTGCGCCTTTATAGTCCGCACTTTGTTGCTTCGCGTTCCCAAGGTCGTGGTAGGCAATAAAATCATCTGAAATCAGTTTGATTGCCTTTTCGTAGGTTTCAATAGCGTCTTGATATTGACCAAGTTCTGCTTTTACAATTCCATATTCTCGCCAAAATTTAGCATATTTTTGATATGATTCAATGGTTTTCTCAAAACCTTTTGTTGCTTCATTATAATTTTGGTCTTCTAACTTACGATTGGCCCACGCACTATAGGCGTAAGCACGTATAGGATCTTTCTTTTGCCAATCCACTAAATTTTCCTCGAACGAATCAGACAATGCCTTAAGATCGCTTAAATCACTGGCGAAACTAAAACCATTGGATGAGAAAAACACAACCCCTACGACTTGTCCCTTGCTGTTTAGGGCGGGACCACCACTGACACCAGGAGCAAGCAAAGAATCACCCTTGTTTGCTGGAAAGCCCTTGGAAACCAACCGTAGTTCTTTGTCACTGTTCCGTATACCGTGTATCTTACCCTCTGTGACCTTGTATCCTCCGCCAGGGTAACCTACGACGAAAATCGACTCACCTATTTTTCCTTTGCTAAGCTCAAGCGGTTCACTTTCACCTGATACCTCCAGGACAACTAAGTCACGCTCTGGATCATATCCTGTGATCTTTTCAATATTGTAAACTTTTTCTGTTCCAACAACAAAAACCATTCTTTTACCAGCAACAACGTGGATATTGGTCACAATTTTATCAGGTTCAACAAAAAAACCGCTACCATTTTTAATAGAACTGTCTGCATTTCCTGTAATTATTAAGACTGTAGCATTTTTGGCCGCTTCAAGGATGTCCTCTGGAATTTCTGCTGCAGCCCACGTGCAGGAAATCAGAAACCCTAAAACTAATAAACTAAACGAAAACTTTCTGTTATATCTCATAAGTACTATCCTTCCTATAATTTCTAAGCAGATGAGAAAAATCACCCACAACCCTGGAGATGCTGCTAACGTTTAAACCTTCTAATAAAATAGCAGGTTTCCCGTAAAAAGTCAACTTGACAATTGTTGAGAGACTGTGTTAGAATGCGAATAGAGAATACACGGTACGGGAGAAAGGCTGCCATGAAATTGTCCATTGTTGCTATCGTTAGTATCGCTTTCTTTGGGATACTCGCGAGTTTTGCTGACCAAAAGTCCGAAACTGAACCGCCAAAAGTAGGCGATACAGCACCCGATTGGACGCTCCAAGACCCCGAAGAGAAGGAACATAACCTGAAGAAATTGCGTGACAAAGTTGTTTTCCTCATTATGGGCAACCGTAAAATTCGGAAAGAGGATGACAAATGGGCAGAGGCATTCCAGAAGGACTACCGAGAGAACAAACAAGTTGTCGCTTATATC
>JAPPMR010000711.1 GCA_028818995.1 Candidatus Poribacteria bacterium
AGAAAAACATCTGCATTATGCAGCACCCACCATTGATTTTGCAACTTATGAGGCTTTGACCAAAACTTATGATTGGAGACTCAGAAGCCAAAAACCTGTTGTGGGCATATTTGGAACAGGACCGCAACAAGGCAAGTTCACTGCTCAATTGGCACTGAGAAAACAATTACAAAAAATTGGCTATAAAGTTGGTCAACTGGGCACGGAACACCAATCTGCGTTATTTGATTTCGATTTTACATTTCCAAATGGATATGATGGACATCAGAGCATCCAAATTCCCATGGATTTGCACATTCCACTTCTAAATTCCGCTATGGTTGGTATCGAACAATCAGACCCGGATATCATCGTTGTTGGCGGTCAGTCTGGTATCATACCTCATAACTTTTACGAAAAATCTCAGAGTTATACTTTGCCCTCATTGATCTTGCTTTTTGGAACCGTTCCCGATGCCTATATCCTGCTCGTTAATTCTATCGACGAGCCTGAATTTATACAGGAAAATATCCGCGTATTAGAGAGCCTGGGAAAAGGGAAAGTGATTCTGCTCGTTTTTAGTGATAAGAAAAAAATGATTCATAACGCGGTCAATACCGTCGTCAGCCAGCCGCTTTCTCAAGCGGAAATTTGTCAAACCACATCACGTTTGGAATCAACACATCGCATACCAGCTACTGAGATTATTAGCGCGGAAGGGAGCAAAAAGATGACCGATGTCGTTATCGATTTTTTTTGAAACCGTAGGGGCAACCCTCGTGGTTGCCCGCATTTGAGACAAGCGTAGCACTGAATTATGGCCTCCAGTGCAGGTCCTAAACCTGCAACCATCCGTGTTCATCGGTGTTCATCGGTGTTTATCTGTGGTTGCTTTTGGTGATGGGGAGAAAGTAAATGCAAGAAATTCGCAAAATGTCGCTGATTTTGAATATCCTGCTATCTGTTCTTCTTCTGGTTGCGTTATTCGGGATATGGAAATTGAGAAATACGAATGCTCGTCGTTGGGAGGAAATCAGAGAGCTTCGAAAAGAGAATGCAGATTATGAGGCGCATATAAATACTTCTACCTATGCATCCAATTATCAAGGGCAGGAATTTCCGAAGTTGCAATTGAAGAACATAAATGGCGATTGGATCTCAACGGACTTTTCTAAAACAGGAAAAGGATTGGTTCTTGTCTTCAAGCCGCGAGACTGTCAGCCCTGTCTAATCACCCAGATAAAGTTACTGGAGCATGTGTACCAAAATCAGGATCCCGAAAAGCGCTTTCCAATTTACGCTTTTGCCAATGCTTCTGCAGAAGTGTTGAAAAAATATAAAAAGAGTTTTGACCTCCATTATGAGTTGCTTCCGGATACTGAGAACATGCTTTTCCAAAATGAATTACTTACTCGTCGTACCCCGGCTATCTTTGTTGTGAACAAAAAAATATCATAACGCATTGTCACTTATCCTCAAAAGACAGCCCTTTTTTTGGTGTGATTCAAAGACATTTGCCTTTGCAAAAACCACTTCTAAACAATCATCTCAAAGGATTGACCTATTCTCAAATCGTTGCCAAAGATTTTGATATAGATCCTTTATCTGCATTCATTCAGACTCTGGTAAGTCGAGTGTCGGTGATAGGAACGGTGTACAACGGCTGGACTGACAACTCCCGATAGATTTGAGCGGTTTACAACTGCTATAGCAGTTCATCAGGGACAGGCTACGACAGCGGTGTTCAAAGTTCAAGCCGTTGGAAATGTGAGCGCGAGAGAATGGTTTTAATGGATCACATCACATAAGTGCCTCTTATGAATGCCTGCATACTTGAGGTTGTTTACACCACTGGTGAATATGAAGAACAAACAACAAGTTATATCAGCTATTTCCAATATTTCTAAGCAGAGACACGTCTTTTATCATTTTTTAAAATTTCTGAAACCGTATTGGGTACACGAAAGTGTTGTTTTTGTCCTCATGATTTTAGGGACTGTTAGCTCGCTGGCCTTCCCCTATATCATGAAAATTATTATTGATGACGTGTTTCCAAACAAAGACTATGAACTCTTGATATTTATTTTGCTTCTGCTCCTGGGCATTACAGTCGGTAATATCATTATTAGTTTTTGTTCAAACTATTTATTTGCCTGGATAAAAAATCGCGTTATGCTGGATATAAGAAGCCATCTTTTTGACCACTTAATCCAGTTGCCATTGAGCTTTTATGATCGCAATAAATCTGGAGATGTCGTTTATCGAATGTCCAATGAAGTAGATAGGATACAGTCTTTCATCACTTCAAGTGCTTTGAGTCTTGTACATAGCTTGCTGACACTCTTGGGGCTTACCGTGGCTCTCTGCTGGTTGAACTGGCAGCTATTTTTGGTTTCTATTATTGTAATACCCTTTCTGGCACTCAATATTCGCTACTTCCAGCCAAAAATAAGAGATATTACGGAACGGGGTCAAAAGAAAGGCTCTGAAGTTATGAGCTATTTGATTGAGCGTTTTGAGACTGTTCAATTGATTCAAGTCTATAATGCCTATCATTATGAAAACAATAGATTGTGGTCGCAGCTAAATGGTCTTATGGATATCAATATGCAAAATGTAACCTACTCTGGAGCTATGAGATCCATTTCGAGATTTTTAACGTCATTGACGCCTGCAATCATTCTGGGATGGGGCGGACATAAAGTCATGTTGGAGGTCATGAGCCTGGGAGCATTGGTTGCTTTTTTGCAATACCTGTCGCGCCTTTTTGCACCATTTAGAAATCTCAACCGCCTTTATATAGAACTCATTCGTGTATCTGTTTCAATGAAGCGAGTATTTGAGTTTCTCGAGATTGATGTTCAGAAAATAACAGATGAGTCTGCCTCCAGTTCGTTTTCTTTTCAAAAGGAGATCGTATTTGAGAATCTCAATTTTGGATATAACAGACAACCTGTTTTACAGGACTTCAGTTTAAGACTTGAGAAAGGAAAAAAATATGCTCTGGTGGGGTCAAGCGGTTGTGGTAAGAGTTCATTGGTAAATTTACTGTGTCGTTTTTATGAATTGAATACAGGTGTGATTACCATTGATCGCACACCGATTACCAACATCAAGCTGTATGATCTGAGAGAGCACATTGGTCTGGTAACCCAGGAAAATCAAGTTTTTCATGATACAATCTGGGACAATATCCGATACAGCAAGCCCGAAAGTACGCCTGAAGAAATCAATCAAGCGATCAAGATAGCTGGTTTGAATGGATTTATTGAGAAGGCTGAAGATGGGGCACTTACGCTTATCGGCGATCGCGGCAACACGCTTTCGGCTGGCCAAAAGCAGCGTATTGCGATTGCGCGTGCGATTTTGAAAGACTCGGATATTCTGATCCTGGATGAAGCTACGTCGGCA
>JAPPMR010000568.1:0-1039 GCA_028818995.1 Candidatus Poribacteria bacterium
ACGTTTCGCGAGGGTATTCGAGAAATTGATCTCGTGTCCGATGAAGAGAGAGAAGGAATGTATGGTTTGAATGCGACGGAAATAAAAGATTCTCCTGGTCTCGCAGTGGATATTGGATTCATTACGGCATTCCACACCCGTTTTGTTTTGGATGCGTTGGCAGCAGTTGCTCCTGAATGTCCTAAATTCCTGACTCCTATCAAGGAGAACTACATTGTCTGGGGTAACCGCGCCGTGCATCCATTTGAAAAGAATTTTCAGTTGCAACGAATTAATTTACAGCCCCAAGGAGGGTGCTTGATTTGTGGAGCTGGCAATGAATCTTAAAAAGAACCCAGAGATCAACGTATCGATTTGCGCTGACATATTGCAGATGATTTTTGACGAATGTGATCGTTATGATCACGATGAAACCGGTGGGCGTATTCTAGGCACATTCAGGCAGGATGAAGGAGGAAAGCTTGTTATAAAGGTCAATGGAGTCATAGAGTCAGGGCCTAATGCGCGCAGATCGGCTTCAAGTTTTTTTCAAGACGGGGAATTTCAGGCTCAAGTGTTCAGAGAGATTGAGCGTGCTCACCCAGATGTTGAACATTTGGGTAATTGGCACACCCACCACGTTAACGGATATCCGACACTCAGTAGTGGCGACATTGAAACCTATCAGCGGATAGTCAACCATCAGAAACACAATCTTAATTTCTTTTATGCATTACTGGTTGTAAGGCGGAATAATGGGGCGAGTGGCTTGGAACGTTACCGTATCCGCCACTACGTATTATTTAGAAGCGATGATAGGGTGCACGAGGTCAACCCTAAACATGTCTCCGTGATTGACGAGCCTGTGATTTGGCCGACTGTTACAGGGTCGCCTCAATTGACGCTGCCATCAAACGTTGTTGTTCGCGCAAAAGATAAGTCAATGATTGAAAGCCTGTATCCAGAAATTCGGCCCTACCAATCAAAACGCACGAGCATGTTTTATTGGCGTGGCATCCTACAGTTAATTGATGGATCAGTTGTTCGGCTTACGATTCCA
>JAPPMR010000568.1:1049-3386 GCA_028818995.1 Candidatus Poribacteria bacterium
GGGTGATGATGAACAAAGCCCGAAACTGTTCTATCAAGTTTCTGCTAAAAACTCACCCAAGATTTGTATCGAGGTTGCAGAACAATTTAGCGAACAACATTTCCGGTCTGCTGCTGAGGCTATCCACAAATTTGAGCAACGGATGAACAAAACGCTGTATCAGGCAGTTTCGGGCAAGAAAAAAGTGTGGTTAGGATGGAAACTTTAACCGTGTACGTGGGGCAGGGGGAGTTAATCGCAATTCGACATCAGCGAGAGGCAGTCGTTATAGATTCTCACTGGCTGGAGGAAGAAGAAGATACTATCAAACATCAACTACATGTTTTTCTTGAAGAGCAGTCGGTATCAGGCCTGATATTGACAGGTTTTGACAGTGACCACGCAGATCCACATGGAGTTGACTTTATCCTAACTATTTATGAGCCCGACTGGATAATGTACCCAAAGTACTATAAGGATACAGATAATGCTGCCGAAGTGTTTGAAGTCATCCGGGAGCATGAATACCGTCGCAAGGGTACCAATCACCCCCTCGACAGAATCTCTGTTCGCTTGGATAGTCTTGATTCAAGATTTCTATGCGGGTTGTCACATTTCTTCCAGTACGAACTTTTCTCGCCCCATATTGAGGATATGGATAATTCAAACAATTGCAGCATTGTCTTGAAATTGACGGGTATTGGTGGCGATGGCTATACCTATTTGATTACAGGTGATACGGAGAATGCACGTTGGGAAACGATAACAAAGCTATTTGGGAACGCGCTGGAATCTGATGTGTTGAGTGCACCACACCACGGTTCTAAAAATGCTTCTCATCCAAAAATGGCACTATTGGTTTCTCCTAATACGGTATTGATTAGTGCTGGGGTTGACAATCAATATGGACATCCAGATTCGCAAGCACTGAAGATTTATCAAAGCGTTGCACAGCATGTGTTCCAAACAAATGTCCAAGGGGGTGTATCTCTGTTGACACAACGCGACGATGACGATTTTCTCACTCGACTAGTCAACTAGGGAATAGGCTGGAGAATTTCGCAAGCAGTAAATGCTATCTGCAGGGCAATTTATGAAAGATTGGTTCCCTTTTACGGATTATGACTTTTACGCCTATATCACGGCGGGCATGGTTGTTCTATTTTCACTGGACTACGGATTCAATAATGGCCTAATTATGTGGCGAGAGGAGTGGCCATTTGTACACATCGTTTTCATTATTGCTATGGCATATCTCATCGGCCAAATTACAGCTGGTCTTGCTTCAATTTTGTTGGAACACTGGATAACTAGGCGGGTGTTGCGTTCTCCAGTCGCGGTTATGTTGGAACTAGGGAAACCAGCCTCTAGTGAACGCTTCATCGGGCGGTGGGTAGTGGGGCGATACTATGAACCTTTGCCGGACAATACGCGGTTAGCAATTCTCAAAGCAGCAGCAGAAAATTTGGAGAAAAAGGTTGAGGACATAAATGATCCAGAGGATGTGTTTCAGAGTGCATTTCCAATAGCACGTACAGTCTCAGACGCAGCAGCGCGTATGGACGATTTCCGCAAGCTCTACGGATTTTCACGCAACGTGGCTCTGTCTGGGTTGGTAGGTGCTGGTGCACTTCTGTACCGAGCTGTAATGATGGATGAATATAATTTGTATTGGTGGGTGTTTGTCACTACTATTTGTTCGGCCATATTGTTTGGACGTTTCTTGAAATTCTATGCTGCTTATGGAGCAGAGGTTTTGCGCACATATGCATCAGTAGCAGCTAAGCGGGGAAGGTGAAAAAGTTTTTTTCACTATGCGTTATGTATGCGAAAACATCGAATATGCTATTAAGCCGCAACGAGAGAAAATTTTTAAATTTGAATTAGAGAGTGTCTGCAGAGCCGTAGGGGGAACGCAGTCTGTAGGCAGCAGAAGGGGAAAAGGAATTTTCCTTGTATTATGTAGAGTCTCTGTAGGTATGGGGGGCTGTTGTGCCCGACTTTTTGAACTTGACGGAACAGGCGGCAGATCAAATCCGCGAGCAATTGCCGGAAAATGAGGAAGGTGTGGCCCTGCGTTTGGCCGTGCGCAAGCTCGATGACGGTAGTTTCCAGTATGCGATGGGGTTTGACGTGGAGAGCCACGAGGGTGATCAGAGATTCAGCCTACGCAAGGTCCCGGTGGTGGTTGGGGCGGACAGTCTGGCCTTGGCGCGGGGCATGACCGTGGATTTCGTGGAGCTTGAGCCGGGCCAGAAGCAGTTCATTTTTCTCAACCCGAACGATCCCGCTTACGTGCCGCCGAAAAAGTAATGCTTGGACTGGGCACACCAGGATTTATCGTATTCGGTCTGCTTC
>JAPPMR010000207.1 GCA_028818995.1 Candidatus Poribacteria bacterium
GTTGAACACAGGTGAGTTTCTGAGTATATTCAACATCGGGGCTACGCATATAGGGTCTACCCGCTTATAGCTGATGCCGAGGCGGAGCAGGACGCTCCGCACCCCGGTATTGACACATCGTTGAGCCAAGACACAGAGGCACCGAGGAGGCTAAGCGTCCAGCGTGTCTCTTGTGAAGGCAGCACCAACGGGTCGCGATAGCCAACGTCTTGGAGTTCCAATTCTACGTCTTCTTCTGACAAGGGTGCGAAAGCCGGTTTTCTGCCTTTACTGGGTTTATGTCGCAACCCCATAACTCCTGCTTCACGATAGCGCTGAAGCCACGCATAGACGATGTCAGGTTTCCGTTTTTTCAACAAACCGCTTTGTGCGACCTTATGCGGAGATGTCCTCGCGGCGATTTTCAACAACGCAGCGGCACGCTCACGTAAATATGCCGGTTCACCGGTATCACAGAGGTGACGAATTCTATAAACATAGCGTCCCTACGGGACTAAAGAACAATGTTCATGTTTCCTGGGTATTAACTTTAAGTAAATCTCAATACCAGAAAACTCTTAAAACTATAGCGAACTTTAAAATTAAAGAGGCACATTTTCTGTAGAAGCGATCTCCGAATCGCGACGAACCTCACTGATAGTCGGGAATCGAAGTTCCCTCCTACAACTCAAAATGTCCTGTTAATTCTAAAGTTCACCATAAATATCCTGGTACAGACATCCCCAACACTTCTTGCCAAAATCCACAACTTTTGCTAAAATACCCAGCGATATATCCCAATACTTAATATCTAATAAAATAATGCATAACATTGCCCCTGGGACCCTTTACCTCGTCAGCACACCGATCGGAAATTTAGAGGACATCACCTTACGCGCACTTCGTATCCTCAAAGAGGTTAACCTTATCGCTGCTGAAGATACCCGACAAACACGCAGATTATTAACACATTACGAAATCAAAACCCCACTCACAAGTTATTTTGAAGGAAACCAACAAACAAAATCCGAAAAACTCATTGCAAGGTTGGAGGCAGGGGAATCCATCGCGCTTGTATCAGATGCTGGCACTCCTACAATCTCTGACCCGGGTTACCCACTCCTACAAGAGTGTATCGCTCAAGCCGTACCGATCATGCCGATACCCGGTCCATCGGCTATCCTTGCGGCGGCGGCTGTTTCAGGTCTACCGCTACACAACTTCACCTTTTAAGGTTTTCTGTCTCGTATATCGTGAAAACGGAAACGCCAATTAACACGGCTTGCGGATGAAGAACGAACGTTAATTCTCTTCGAATCACCACATAGACTCTGCCGTTTTCTTGAGGATGCACTCGATGTAATGGGAGAACGCGACATCGTTATCGCGCGTGAACTCACAAAACGATTTGAAGAGATATTCCGCGGAAATATCAGCCAAGCATTGGAAAAATTTCGAACCTCTAAACCCCGCGGGGAATTTACTATTGTTATTGGAGCATAAATTGTCAGACAAAAAAATAACAAACATTGCCGTTATCGGCGCAGGATTGATGGGACACGGAATCGCACAAGAATTCGCATGTGCGGGTTACCGTGTGCAACTTCACGATATTACTGAAGAAACACTGGACAATGCACGCGTTCAGATTGGCAAGAATTTAACACTTCTCGCTGAAAACGATGTCATCCAAAAGACAAGCATTCCTGAAACAAAGCAGCGTATCCTGACCACCGTTAATCTCAACGTAGCGGTGGAAACCGCTGATTTTGTCGTTGAAGCCGTTTCTGAAAATCTGCCTCTCAAACAGCAAATTTTTGCGGAATTAGATACTTTGTGTCAACCCCATACAATCTTAGCAAGCAACACAACAGCGTTAATGCCCAGCCAAATTGGAGCAAACACGAAACGCACCGATAAGATACTCAACACACACTATTTCAATCCGCCATACCTGATCCCCCTTGTTGAACTCATCCGCAGCCCTGATACATCCGATGAAACCGTCTCTGTGACATTTGATCTCCTTACCTCCATTGGCAAAACACCAGCGATTATAGAAAAAGAGGCACTCGGTTTCGTAGGCCCCAGGCTGCAAGCTGCACTCATCCGAGAAGCATTTGCAATTGTTGAACAGGGCATCGCCAGTGCTGAGACAGTTGATCTCGTTGTACGCAATAGCTTTGGTAGGAGACTAAGCATCGCAGGTCCATTTGAAGTCTTTGAACTTGCAGGATGGGATTTGGTGCTTGATGCCTTTGAGGAACTCTACAAAGACCTGAACAGTTCCCCTGAAATCAATCCACTCCTTAAAAAAATGGTTGAATCCGATAAACTTGGTGTAAAATCAGGAGAGGGCTTTTATCAATGGTCTGAGGAACGACAACAAGCACTTCGCAACCGAATGAGTCAGGCATTAATTCGCGCTATTCAGCAAGATAAATAATTGATAGAGAATCTTGGATTGAGTAGTTCCCTTTTGTGAATAAACCCTGCAATTCTAATCAATGACTTTTCTGGACTATTGGTAAATGTCCAAAAAACTCCCCCGTAAAACGCTCACATTCCTTATAGTTGGAATCCTAATTCTTTGTCTGATACTGTTCTTTAGACAAATTCAAGAATTTCTCCTTGAACTTATCGCCGCTTTTCAGAGCATTGAAACAGCACGTGAATACATCACAAGTTACGGTTTGTTTGCCCCGCTCATTTCGGCGACTCTCATGATCTTCCAGAGCGTCATTGCGCCGTTGCCTGCATTCCTAATCACAATAGCGAATGGTGCACTTTTTGGTTTCTGGTGGGGTATGTTACTATCGTGGAGCAGCGCAATGCTCGGTGCTGCTCTTTGCTTCCACATTGCCCGTTTTCTCGGTGCAAAACATGTTGCCAAAATTGTCAGTCAACCCGTTGTTAACAAAACTGACCAATTCATTCAAAGATACGGCAACTATGCGATCTTGATTGCCCGTCTTATCCCGTATATTCCATTTGATGTTGTGAGTTATGCCGCAGGACTGACTCGGATACGATTCATCGGTTTCTGGCTTGCTACCGGCATCGGTCAATTGCCTGCAACTGCTGTTTACACCTACCTTGGCAACAGAATCTCTACTCACACAAAATTAATGCTTTTAGGTTTCGGTGTTGTGATATCTATCTCAATTGTAATATGGTTAGTGAAAAATCAGAAAACCACCGATTAAGGCAAGATCAAGACTCTATGACTATCCTTTGTTTAGAACATTAGACACAACGAAACACTAACAGCCATAAACAAATTGACATCAACCTTACTTTAAGGTAAATTCTCTACACAATAACATATTAACCTTCATAAAAGGAATAGAATTATGATTCGGATAGGTGTTATCGGGGTAGGTGGCATGGGTAATGGC
>JAPPMR010000728.1 GCA_028818995.1 Candidatus Poribacteria bacterium
AACATCATGAGCATTGCAAACCGTCGTATTGGAATGTTCGCACCTTCCGCAAGTTTAAATCCTTCAAGCTGATGCGGCATCGCGTGTGAACGGTGCGCTCGGTTGAGGAAATAGAGATAAGCAAAACCAGTTAAATTGACTGCACCAAGTCTGCGGATACCGACTAATCTCGGCAACATCTCATCAGGACCAATAAAGTGCAAATCATGCACAGGCGATCCGAGTTCCGCGCGCAGCCTTGTTATTGCTATAGCGATTGCAAACCAGATTACAAAATAAACTACGATTATCCAAAGACTCATCCCCATCTTGAGACAAAATCCAATAATAAAGACTGAACCAGCAATCAGCGCGAAAAAAATTAGCCGGTATGATATAGGTTCATCACGACTCGGTGAGGCACGATCACCGCGTTTATAATTCCGTGTGAAAACACTTTGAATAATCTGTTTCAAATACCGCCGACTCATCCAGATAGCGAGAACACATAGTCCCAAATATGCCCCGTGAGATTGCTCCGCTTCATAAGGAAAGCGCGGTAGACCTCGCCAACCTGCAATTGTCCCTATTAATCGTTCTGCGCGCCAAATTAGCCAAAATGCCCAACATGAGAATGACAAGTCAAGCGGTATGAAAAACGATAACCCAATGCCGAAAGGAAAAACACCTATTGGACTCCACCCTATACCGTTCCATGGTCGCTCAGTAAAAATTTGGCGTAGATCAAATAGTTTGCCACCGAGGCTGGGCACAGCAGGAAACAGATAGTTTAATCCGTTAATAATATCAATTGACACACCAATCGCCAGCCCCATCCACATCCAGGGCGATCGGAAAAACTTACCTTTTGAAGCTGTCATTTCATAAGGGAGCTGGATAATGGGATAGCTGAGCCGCTCGGATTCAACCCACTGCTTCCGAAATATCAAACTCAAACATAGCATGACAAGGTGAACGGCAACAATAAACAACGTCCACCAAAAAATTTTGGGTACCCAAGCAATCAGATTCTGTGATTCATAGATACTGGAAAACCCGTAATAGTAGCCTTCAAGGGCGCGTTTATTGCTGATTATTAACCATTCCGGGATATGCAGATGGAATAGGTTTATCCAATCATTTTCTGGTGTGGCAAACCAGTGTGCATGCCCAATGAGCGGCATCAACACGAGAAATCTATCAACACCAGCAAGTCCAGCGCCGATAGAGATGCATGTGTAAATTACGAGCAACTCACCGCGATTTAGTGCAAGGATACGATTCAACCGACGTAAAAGGAGTCCAATCCCAAATAGAATTAAGATGGTTATAACAGCATTGTAAAAGAGGGAAACTTGTGTTGGACTACCGCCGCCACGCAGAATAGAAGCAGAAACCCACCAACAATTCAGCGGTACCAATACACAGATTAGGAGGATAGAAAATGGACGGATTTTGAGAGTATTTGTTGGAATTTGTTCGCCTTGTTTCATGATTACGGTCTTAATTTTATAACAGTTTTCACAATTAGGCAAACTATTTTGAATTGTCTACTGCGCAGGAGATGTGCTATAATCAATGATAATAAACTTGAAGTATGAGCGAGTTTTGAACCTTATGAGAATTTCCAGAAAAAAACTCATCTTCATAATTCTGATTGTCCTGATAGGTATAATTGTTTTGTCCACCGTTATATACCAGCAAACTGCACTTTGGAAACCTGAACAGAGTCTTATCACGCTACTCCCTGAATCCCCAATTTGTTATTTGACACTCAAGGAATTGGAAGGACTTGTTAATGCGTTTAAACGAAGTGAATTGGGAAAACAAGCCGCACAAATGCCGATCCTCAACCACATCAAAAGACAAATGTGGTGGAGACAACTCGTTTATCAGAAGTTAGTTTGGGAATACGAAATGGGTGGCAAACTTGATATGCGGGCAGTCAAGGGACATTTCGGCACAGAAGCCATTCTTGCGGTTTATCAACGTGAAGGTGAACTATCTTTCTTGCTTATCACAGAAGTAGGTGGACCGGAAAAACTTGCTATTGAAGCTCTAACTGCTACGGATGCAATTAACCCTAATTACAAAAGAATCCAGACTGAATATAATGGACTAACCATCAACACCATTACTGGATATCCGCTTGATTTTAGTTATACTTTCATCGGTAAGATAGGTGTTTTGAGTTTGAATCCGTTGCTTTTGGCTGAAGTTATTGACATCTATGCTGAAAAAAATGAAGGTTTCCTTGCCCGCCACCCCATAAAGGGAAATATACAAAAGAGTTACGATAACGATACCAATACGGCATACTTAGACATTTCCCATCTGTCTGCTGTGTTGAAAAGTCTAGGGGACAATTTCGGTTCACTTGCTGAACAGATTTCTACGTTGTTTGGCAAAGGGGAATTCTGGACTTTTGGCAATCGGTATGAAGATGGCGTAATTATTTCCAAATATCGTTTTGGAAATCCTGAAAAACCTGTTACATCTCAGTCAGAAGTGCAGCGCAAACTTTCGTTTCTTCCTGAGCAAACAGCGTTAGTCACATTCAATCCAGACCACGATTGGACTAAGACATGGAAAATGTTGAAAGATAACTTAGCAATTGAGGTTGACTCAGATACACTTTATTTTTCTCAAGATTTAAAACCCGAAATGACCACTGCATTAATTACGCACAACGAAGGAGATGTATCGAAATTACCCTCATTAGTTTTGCACGCGCCAATTAAAAACAAGGTCGTATTTACTGAAGATATTGAAAATTTAAAAAACATGAAAATTACCATTGCAGGAACACCGCTTGAATTCCTTGAAACACAAGAATATAAAGGCATCACGGTGCAACCAGTCCAACTACGCCTCAATTTTCTATTGGCCTTTATAGGTGGATACGCCATTGTTGATAACCATTTTTTCTTTAGCACAACGCTTCCAGGATTAAAATCTGTGCTTGATACGAATTCAGGGGACACGCCAAAATTAAGTGATATGACATTTTCTGACAACGGTACACAGACGTACATTCAGCCAAAGCTATTGGTGCCAGAAATAAGCCGTTTCATTCCAATTGCAACACTGCTTGCTTCTCTTTCGGGACAAAAATTGGATGCCGTTTTAATGCAGCATATCAAGAACAATCTGTTTCCGTTGGAATCTCTCGGTCCGATTACTGCTAATGTCAACTTCGGTGAGGGTGGAGTGGATGCAGAAGTGCAGATTGTTTTAGAAAAGAATGCTTTACATGAAAAATAAGGGAGGATTTTATGATGGAAAATGTTACGCTTGAAAGTATTGTTGAACGCTTAGATAGATTAGAAAAAATAATTGTGGAGTTAAATCTGCAGCTTTCTTTATTGGTCAAGGAATTAATGTCACACCCCGCTG
>JAPPMR010000809.1 GCA_028818995.1 Candidatus Poribacteria bacterium
CGTTAAATTAGGTGGATTTTCACCATTCAACGAATTGACTTTCAAACAAGCCAAAGCATTACAAAACGCATTGCAACAGCGTAACTTACCGTTACCTGTTTATGCCGGATTCAGACATTGGACACCTTATTTAAATGAAGTCATCGCTGAAATGGCAGAAAAGGGGCACCGTAAAATACTTGGAATTATCATGGCACCCCACCGAGCCAAAGTTAGTTGGGAATGGTACCAACAAACCGTCAAGAAAGGGATTGAAGCAGTCGAAGGTGAAAAACCGACTATTGACTATCTCGATCAATGGTATAGCCATGATGGCTATGTAGGTGCTATCGCTGATATTATCAAAATGGCATGTGGTGATAAGTTGGACTGTGCTGAACTGGTCTTTACAGCACACGCAATTCCGCAAGTTGCGGCGGATACTTCACCTTATTCACAACAGTTTGAAAAGACAGGGGAAGCAGTGGCGCGAGCGATTGGAAAAAAACGGTTTAGCTTCGCATATCAGAGCGAGGTCGAAAACAGTCCAATGCCATGGACACAACCCGATATTAACGATTGGCTTAAGGCAAAGAAAGAGGAAGGTGTTGACACTGTCGTAGCGTCCCCCATCGGATTTCTTTGCGACCACGTTGAGGTTCTATATGACCTTGATATAGAGGCAAATGAGACAGCAGAAGCGTGCGGAATTGATTTTATTCGGGCGGGGACTGTCGGAGATCATCCGAAATTTATTGGTATGTTAGCAGATTTTGTGTGTGAAAAGTCTGCGAAGTAGGATTACGTTTTAAGTACTAAGCTGTTGGCGTTGCTAAGGAATACTCTGATGACGCAGGAACAGAAACGTGCAATCGTTATCGGCGGCGGAATCACAGGTTTAGCTGCTGCCTATCGCCTGAAAAGTGAAGCGGAGAATAGAGGAATTCCACTTGAGATCAATCTGCTTGAAGCGAGCAGTAGAGTAGGCGGTGTTGTTCAAACGGAGCACCGAGACGGTTTTATCATTGAGCATGGTCCTGATGCCTTCATCTCAACAAAACCGTGGGCGAAAGGATTATGTGAAGAGCTTGGTATCGCGGATCAATTGATAGGCACTAACCCAAAGGTGAGACGGAGTTTTGTAATCCGTAAAGGCAAGCTGCTTCCGGTCCCTGAAGGTTTTTACATGATGGCACCAGGATCATTGCTGCCTTTTTTAAAAAGCCCTATCTTCAGTTGGCGAGGCAAATTCCGTATAGCCTTTGACCTTTTTATTTCACGTCGCAGCGATATAGACGATGAATCGGTTGCGGATTTCGTTAGACGTAGACTCGGAACCGAGGCGTTTGAGCGGATGGCACAACCGATGATAGGCGGCATCTACACTTCAGATGCAGAAAACCTAAGCCTCAAAGCGACGTTCCCAAGATTCTTGGAAATGGAGCAGGAACACGGTAGCATCATCAAAGCTCTCTTGGCACAGAAACGGAAAGCTACCCAAACAAGCCGTGATACAAGCGGGCCCCGTTATAGTCTGTTTTTATCTTTTATGGACGGGATGCAGACGTTAGTAGATACACTTGCAGAAAGTCTCTCAGGATGTATCCGTTTTTTATCCCGCGTGAACACCATTCAGCAAAAAGAGAATGAAAAAGGTTGGCGTGTTTGCCTTGAAGATGGGAAAGTGTTAGAAACAGACTTGCTTTGTCTTGCACTCCCCGCTCCGCAAACAAGCAAAATTCTGTCAGGAGTTTCACCGTCGCTTGCCGAAAAACTCTCTACTATTCCTTATACATCATCTGCAACAGTTAATCTGGCGTTCCGTCGAGAGGATATCCCACACCCGCTTAATGGTATGGGATTTGTTGTTCCTATTACAGAACAACTTAACCTTGTTGGGTGTTCGTTCAGCAGTGTCAAATTTGAAAATCGGGCACCAGCGGATCATCTGCTATTACGCGCATTTGTCGGCGGCAATACATTTGAAGGCAAGATTAATGGAAACCTGACTCAAAATGATTTAGTGTCAACTGCATTAAAAGACGTATCAAACTTACTTGGAATCAAGAAGGAACCTGTTTTTTCTATTGTAAGTGAACATTCACAAGCGATGGCACAATATCTTGTCGGACATAAAAAACTAATCCATGAAATTGAAAAACTCACAAAAGACTTGCCCGGTCTGGAATTAGCAGGCAATGCGTACCATGGCATTGGTATTCCAGATTGTATACACAGCGGTGAGCAAGCAGCATTAACACTATTAAATGCGATATAGGTACAAAGATGCAGTCCTTTGCAATTCTTCGTCGATATATACCCAGTTTGAGTGTATGTCTATTAGGTTTTTGTATTTTTGCATTCTTGGGAAAGTATGTTTTTGGTGCGGGAAGCGATGTGAAGCAACATAAGGAGATGTATCAAGCGTTTAAAGATGGTAAGTGTAAAAGTTGCCATCCAGCAATTTGGCGGGAGTGGGAAAAATCGATGCATGCACAGGCATGGCAAGATGAAATTTATCAGGAAGCAGCAAAGCAGATAGCTGACAGAGAAAAGAGTTGTGACCCGTGCCATGCACCTGAACCAATCCTCGTTACCGGCATAGGGGAAATGCCAAAATTGCGTAACGTCCAACGTGACTCTGGCGTTTCATGCCTTGTGTGTCATCTTGATTCGGATGGTGCAATGCAAGGTCCTCCGGCAAGTGCAGAGACCAATTTTCATGCAAATGTAACCAACCCTATCTATAAGGCACCTACAAAACTATGTGCTACGTGTCATGGTCAACCGAATGTGCCTGAACACGATCAAGTATCCAGTTTTCTTGAGAGCAGTTTCGCTGCAGAAAAGAAAAGTTGTGCAACATGTCACATGCCAGTTGTTAATCGGATGCAAAGCACAGCAAGTTACGAAAGTCTCAAGGGGAGGAAACATACGTGGCAGGGCAGCCGCAGCGTCACTCAGCTTAAAAGTGCTGCAACATTTAAGATTGAACTTGCTGATAAGCAAGCGACTGTGATCCTTCAGAACAAGGCGGGACACCTCTTACCCGGTGGTACTTTACGTGTTATAGTCCTTGATGTAACACATCTTGCACCAGACGGAACACAGCGTGAAAAAAGACAGGTTTTAATTTCTGCGAAAGCGGAAAACCGTCTTAAACCTGACGAGAAACGAAAATTTGTTTTTAATGTTAACAGTGGCGACACACTCAAAACCCGTCTACGATATCAACTTACACCAAAAACACTTGAACCTGAATGGATACTAATGGCAGAAGCAAGTAAGATTGTACCGTAACACCTAAACATTACCGCCGATAAAGATAACTTCCTATGTATTCAAACTTGGCAATGAATAGAGTCCAAGCAAACGTTTTAATGTCGGCGT
>JAPPMR010000727.1 GCA_028818995.1 Candidatus Poribacteria bacterium
CTGAATGCCAAAAGCGCATTCAGCGTTGATTCACAGAATATATGTAAACTTATTTGCATAATTTACTATATATGGAGAATGCGAAATGCTACTAACACTAATTCGAAAAGAGATAACGCATCATATTTTGAGCGTTCGATTTATTGTCTTGCTTTTGATGTGTCTGTTACTTGTTCCACTCACCCTTTCAATCAATTATCAAAATTACCTCCAAAACCTCGTTGACTATCGAGAAGCCGTTAAACTGGCAAATATTGAAGAGAAGACAGTAAACCCCAAGATGCCGCTGGAACCAGAGTTGGAAGTTTCCAAACTTTTCCTCAAGCCGACACCTTTGAGTGTGTTTGCAAATGGATTAGGAGACGCGCTGCCAAGCTACCTTGGCATGACCCGTAATGGGATTATTCAAGGTGCTCCAGCTTTGGTTTCGGATTCCCTTTCCTATCTTTTGGGACATCTTGACTTTCTTTTTCTGGTAGGCACTGTTTTCAGCTTGCTCGCGCTGCTATTTACCTTTGATGCAGTTGCCGGAGAACGAGAAGCGGGTACCCTTCGGATCACCTTAGCGAATTCTCTACCGCGTGACCTCTTTCTGTGGAGTAAATTAATTGGCGGATATATAGTATTCGTGGTGCCGTTTTTGGTGTCCCTTCTATTCGGTTTATTGGTACTTGTTTGGCAAGGTTTCCCCCTCGGTGAACCCGAAATTTTTCCACGTGTGTTCAGTCTAACTCTCGCCTCGCTGCTCTATATTGCGGTCTTCTTTGCGATAGGGACAGTCATTTCAACCTACTTAGATAATTCCAAGACTGCACTCATCGTCGCCTTTACGGTTTGGGTGTTTGCCGTGCTGATTACACCGCGCGTCGGATTTATCGCGGCGAAATTTATCGCGCCAACGCGAACATCACAGAGTGTCTATCTGGAAAAGACGGCTCTCCGTGAGAATTTCAACGCAGAACTTGAAGAGAAAAAAAGGGAAATACACAAAGAAGTCTGGAAGGATCGTCCGCAACCTTCCTTAGAAGAAAAGTTCGCAAGCGGAGACGAGGTGGACGAACAGATGAAACCTCTTGAAGAGGAATTTCGGCAGAAATTCAGAGAGCACACTGATGTAATAGATCGAAACTATCAGCGTGAAAAAAAGCGTCAAGAGCAGGTAGGTGAAACGCTTTCACGAATCACACCGACATCCTCTCTAACCTATCTCGCTACAAATTTAACACAAACTGGAAAACGAAAGAGAAATGCCTACTTTCAAGCAGGTGAGCGTTACTATGATGCGCTTCATACAGATATATTCGGTAAAATTGTAGATCATGTTAACAAGAGAATGTTCCACCCAGAGAGAGACATCGTCAAAATCAGGCAGCCATCATCTTTAGAAACCCCAACCTTAGGAGAGACATTTCGCCAATCGGCAGTGGATGTGCTGATGCTCTGTTTCTTTGCGGTGGTGTTGACAACTGTGGCATTCCTGAAATTCTTCCGTTCCGATATCTGATACAGTAAATTGTAATAAACCGCAGCAATTTCCAAATACTTAGCGTGAAAAGATGCAACTTTTATTGGCTTCATTTGTAGTAGATGTTGAAACAAATTCTATTTTGCTTGTTGAGAGGAATACGTGATGTTATCAACACTTATCCGTCGAGAACTTCTTGATAATCTGATGACGTTCCGATTTATAGCGACGGTTGTTATTATGTTGTTGCTTGTTGTTGCCAATACATTTGTGCTGATTAATGATTATGACCGGCGGTTAGCAAGTTACAATGCTGCTGTTAATGCGAATCATGAGCGAATGCAGGAAAGAACAACCTATTCGAGTGTAAGTATAAGTTGGGATGTTGTCCGTCCACCAAATCTATTGAGTATATTCAATGTTGGTTTGGATAAACGGTTGAGTAACGAAATATTTGTATTTTACGGTTTTGTGCCTACACTGTGGGATGGTCAGGTGCATGGATCAACGAATCCGCTTCTGAATCTCTTCTCATCGATAGATATTGTTTTTATCTTTGAGGTAGTTCTGAGTCTTATGGCACTTATTTTTGCCTACGATGCACTTGCGGGAGAACGTGAGCGCGGCACGTTGCGTCTTGTCCTGACGCATCCAGTGAGTCGTGCTAAAATCTTATTGGCGAAATACATTAGTGCAATGATGTGTTTACTGGTACCACTTTTGATGAGTTTTCTCTTGGTTGTGATTTTGCTAACGACATCTCCTATTGTATCACTAAAGGTTGATGATTTTCTTCGTATCGGTGGAATTGTCTTAAGTTCAATCGCGTATTTGTCGATATTTTATCTCATCGGCCTGTTGATTTCAGTAATCACCCGCAGAACAAGCACTGCTTTAATGCTTGCGATGTTTGTCTGGGGTTTTTTGGTGCTGGTATATCCGAATGTGATTCTTGTTTTGATTACGTCCGCGGAGTCTTCTCAAGAGCGTTTGGTCCCTGCTTTTAATCAAATTGAACAGATATGGGAAGAATTCGACAGAGAACGTAAGGACTACCTTGCCAATGATCCTATTCCTGGAGAGGATTCACATCTTGGCGTGGCAGGTGGCTCAGGTTTTGACGAGATATGGCATAAAGCGAAGTCAACACTTCTATACACCTATTTGGCTATTTCATACGTAAATAAACTTGATGATGAATTTGAACCTCGGGTGCCGCATGTTCAGAACTATTACCGCACGATCGTACCGAAGACCATTGACGCTGCAGAGCGAGCGTGGCTCGTGCGAAAACAGGCACTTGAATCTGTTTTCTTTCGACCAGCGATAGTTGATCGCATCTTTTTGAGGTTCTCACCAGTCGGGATGTATGACGCTGCGACGCAAGCGTGGGCAGGTACAGACCTGTTCGGACTTAGAGATTTTTACGAGGCGACGCGAAAGTACCGAAGGACTTTGATTGACTATCTTTATGACAAAAACGCATTTGGGGATAGAAAATGGTTTTCTTCTGACAAAGGGGCAGTGGATTGGGATAGTTCTCCTCAGTTTTCTTTTCAGAGAAGTGATGTGCATGTAAGTGCAAAGCGAGCACTACCGGATTTACTGCTGATGCTCATGATGAACTTAATTCTTTTTTGGGGAATATTTTTTGTTTTCCACAGGAGTGAAGTGTAGAATAGTTATCAGTTATCAGTTATCAGTTGTCAGTTAAGAGGTTATCGTTTAACAAACCTTTTTAACCGAAAACTATTCTTCTGAAAACTGATAGCCGATAACTGACAACTGATAACCGACAACCACGAGGAATATAAGAAATGATATGGCATATCACAAAACGCGAACTGTATGACAATCTTAATAGCCTCCGATTTGCACTTACGACTG
>JAPPMR010001008.1 GCA_028818995.1 Candidatus Poribacteria bacterium
GATACAGACACTTGGCTTTTTCTATTTGGGTCTCTCCAGCAGCAGTGGAATTTCTGAATTGATCAGCACCAGTGCGCTGGCTCATTCTACTTACACCCAGGCCACTCAGATTGAAGAGTTCGTGTTCTCCTAAAAACTGCCATTGTAGAGAAACCCGAACCGCGGAATTGCAAACTAAAGACAATGCCTGACAAAATTTCTCATAGAAATCATCTTCATTAAAGTTAGGAAATTTTCCCCCAGTTACCCCAGCCCGAAATGGGAGGTGGTTAATAATGTGGAATCCCTCTTGAAACACTTCTGGAAAAGGTTGGCAAAATATAGGTGATACAGAAGCGTTAATCACAAGCAGTGTTCTTTCTCGGAGATCTACCGACATATTAGGTATAGGAAGATCAGGAAGCAAATAGTGTGGAATCTCCGATAGTGAATTAGAAAGACAGACAATTCGCATGCCTTCAAAAACTTGTATTTCTTTTTTTACATTTATTCCGTCAAGCAAGGCAATGTATTGAAAAGAACCTGATGTGTTTTCAGTACATCTATCAAAATCCGATATGGCCCTTTCTACTCCAAAAGTAACAGCGATTTTTAGAAGTTGTTTTAGAAGGTGATCCAGAGAATACCCAGTAGGACCGCCCCCCATAAAAAAACTTGCGGATTGAATCTGATCCTCATGGATAAATGACGCAAACTCCTCCGTGACGAAATCAAGAAGTTTTGATTTCATAATCGCATTTACGATGTGCGGTTCATAACGTGTTACGGGCGATAAGAAATTTATTGAATGAAATATCCAGTATTGTTGTAGGATCGACCTATATTCATTGACATTAATAATAGGCGGCAATTGATGTCTATTTGCTGGATCTAATCGTATTTCCAAATTCTCCATGGCTTCATTTAGCAACTGCCTTAGTTCCTCTTTTCTTTCCTCAGTCATTTCTTCTCCTTTCAATGTAAAACGAATTATTGTTGAAAGACAAAAATATACGTAAAATTATTTGACACCATACGCATAATGTAGTATCATATAATTGCCAGTGGACAAAATTCGGGTTCATCCGTGTGATTGGAAGGCTACGGCCCAGCACAATCCTATATCCCTGGCTTTTTATTTTTCATAGAACGACCTGTTCAACACCTTATCCGCCTCACTAACCTCAAAATCCGCGTCCTCTATTTCGGAGAAGTTGACGTAGAGTTGGTTTTTATCCAGCAGCTCCGCTAATCGGTGTTTCCGTGCCTCAAGTTCATCAATGGCGATGAAATCGTTTATGGCTTCTTCCGGGGCTTCAGCGTTGACATACCAGTTCAAGAATGAGTTCTTAGCGATGTCTTGCCAGAGTGCGATGAGTTCTTCGGAGGATTGCGCGGCTTGGATTTTGTCCATATAGGTTTGGTTATATTGCATCAGTTCGCAATAGATGAAATTGCCTCCACCCTGCCACTTGACGGATTTAGAAATGCCGCCTTGTTCACCAGCAATCACTTTGTTTAAGCGTTCAACGAGGAGGGTTTCAGCATAATCCATTTGCTCAACCACAATCCATTGGCGATTAATCTTATGCGCTACTGCAGCAGTAGTCCCTGCACCGGCAAAAAAATCAAGGATAACATCCCCCTTTTCTGTCAGCCATTCAAGAATGCGTTTCAGAATTTCTTCGTTTTTCTCATGCGAAAATTCTGATTGATTTCCAGCAACATTGATATCCGTCCAATTTTCGCCCAGCAAGATATTATTAGTTGCAGGAATGTAGTGCTCAGGTTTACCATTTTTACTAAGCCTTACCAACTCAAAATCTGAATGACTCAAGATACTATTTTCTTGAACATAGCGGTTATAATAGACATCTATATCGGCATCGGTGATGTCGGTCTCTTCAATTCCGTGTGCTTTGATATAACAAACAAGCATTCGATAATTTTCAACAGCCTCGTAAGTTCTCTGTTTTTTCCATCGCCATTGTCCGGTTTCCGGTATTATTCCAAAAAGTTCAAATCTCATTGTCGCTCTATCGGTGCCACGCCAATGATTATTCCACGAGCTCGCGCTGGGTCCTTTCAATTTCTTAAAGAGATTCGGGACTTTGATTTTGCTATCTTTACTGTAGAATAGAATTGTATCGTATCCTGCATTCAATTTATCAATAGAATCAAACTGCTTTTGAAGGCTTTTTTGCCCTTTTTTGACAATAATTCCATTCCGAAAATTATTGTCGAATACTTCATCGCAGAGACACTTTAAATAAGCCAACTCGCGATTGTCAATTTGAATCAAAATAAATCCATCTTTTCTTAATAGTTCTTTTGCGATCTCCAATCTATTTTTTATAAATGTAAGCCAAGCAGAGCGCGTAAAACTATCGTTATATTGGAAAGAATCATTTTCTGTATTGTACGGCGGGTCGATGTAAATCAGTTTGACCTGTCCGCGGAATTGCTGTTTGAGGGTGTGGAGGGCGATTAGGTTATTGCCTTTGATGATAAGGTTTTCGCGAATCGTGCTGTTTTCATCACGTCGGATGTCCGTTACATCCTGTTCACCTGCGGCGGTATGACATTTCCAGTTGGTGAGGACTTTCGGATCGAACATCTGATTGATTTCGTCTTGTGCGCGAATTTCGTTGAAGAAGATCTCTTTGCGCTTTTCCTCCTCCTTTGTTTGTCCGCCTTCAAGGACGCAATCTTTGTAGGGCCAGACGAGCGACCCCTCTCCGCGTTCTCGGAGGAATTTTCCGTCAATGTTCAATCCAATTTTGTTGCGGAATCGGGTGTAGGAATTGGCAAGGAAGTTCTTTTCGTTAATGTAGTCAATAAAGGTGTTGTGGTTGAAAATCCAATGTCCATCAATTTCATCAAAGAAAGTTGATTTTATCTCTGGATCGGAAAGTAGTAACCTGATTAGGGTATGGTTGAGCTGCCATGCGTGGTCTTTGACTGCAGCGGGGAGGAGTTCGTCTGATTCGTCAAGGAAGTCTGGGTTGGTTTTGAGAAGTGCAATAAGTTTTTCGTTGAAGTTTTGTGTTGGCATAAGGAGCAGTAACCTTCATTTCATTTAGGATAGCAGTGGCTCGGAGAAGAAGTTTTCGACTCATATAACTTGCTTTAAGTTTACTATTTATCAGGTGAAAAGTCAAGGGAATATTCAGTTATTCAACGGTTTAAAGAGGAATCGCTACAGGGAGGTTGCTTTCACAGAAGGGTGGTTAGGTCACGGTGCGGGCATTAGATAGAGATGGAAACCTTCGTCGCCAACGGTTGAACCTGTAAATTTGACTAAGAACGTGAGATTGTGCTGTTCACGCAGTTCGGCACCTAAAGCGCGGTTCAGGATAATCAGCACCT
>JAPPMR010000928.1 GCA_028818995.1 Candidatus Poribacteria bacterium
GAATGGGCATAAGGCATATAGTTCTGCATCGCTCACGGCATGCAGAAAATGCGCGGGAAATATTCATGAACCCCTAAAATGTGTTGGGTGGCGACTGAAATTCGCACAAAAAATTGGGATGATAAAAAAATGTTGTATTTTATTTTAATTCTTGCTATAATCCGTTTTGGCATCCGTAAAATCCTTTACAGGTGGTTCGGCGAGAGTGTCAGTCTCCCGAACCGCGGCACTGCCAAGCGTAGATTGCCAGTGCGTGTTTAAGTATATCATACATCGTAAGTAGTATGCTATGATATTTTAAGCAGCATCGTAATTTTACTTGATTTTTTTCGAAAAATTTTGTATCGTTACGAATGGACGTTGGAGGCGGATTGCCAGGGTAGTTCCCACTACCTCCCGTCTCCACCCAACTGGCAATTGGGTATGCGTCTAAGAATACAACGTCCAAATACCCCGATTTTTTGATTCACTGATGGAGGTGGTTCTACCTTCGTTAGTTTGGTTTCTTTGCAAAACTTGTGCGGATTTTTACAAAACTTCTGTTATTTCCTGCAAGGCTTATGCTGCAATCGCCATTTTTCCGCCTAATATTGACAAAATTTGCTTGGCATGAATCTTGCCCATTTCTGACTAAATCGCGAATAAGATTCCGGATTCGTTTGATGGGGATACGCTTCGTGTTCCATTGATTGACGAAGATGAAATTATTTTCGTATAGCAGAAGGATTCGTTATCTGACTGATATTTCCCATATTGTGGAATGTCATAAAAGCCTTCCTTTTCAGTGCGATATTCGGTCATAAACTTAAAGGAGGATTTCAATGAAAGTTTTAGTCATTTTACTACTCGTTTTGCTCTGTTTGTTACCAGTACCGCAAAGTTTGGCACAGCAGTCCAACTTCTTTGACAAATTTATGGATGAAAAACGGAAAGGATTGTGGGCGGGGGCAGAATTGGGGTATGCGGTAGGAGCAGTGCAATATAGTATCCCTCTTTTGGATTTTGAAGATACATCTGAGATACAAGGGACACTCATACGAGGCAAGTTAGGGTATGCGCCTTCAGAAAATCTGGTACCCTACATCGCAGGCGGCACAGATGCACTGGATTTTGGGGCGATGGTGTTTCTCCCGAATATCCGCCCAGGTTTTTATCTCGACGGTAGCTTTGGATCCTATGACTTAGACCTTGAAGAATATGATAGTAATTTTTATGGCCTCCGCTTCTGTGGTGGTTATGAATTTCAGCCACACTGGAGCATTGAAGCTGGAATGCGTTATATCTGGGGTTCAGCATCCATACTGGGCGAAATACGCACTGATGTGTCAGCAAGAGTATTCTTTATCTCTATTAATTACTTAGCCTACTAAAAGACGGTAAAAATTAAAATCAAATATTCGGATTAGAATCCACCTGAACAACGGTGAAAAGATTGAACCGCCTTATGGTCCAAGTTTAGCACCAAAGGAAGAAGTTGAGATTGAATATTCAGGTGCCCACAAACCCTTCGATGGCTGGACAGCAGATTTTACAGTTGGAAAATAAAAATCGCTATAGAGTGCCCCGACATGGCGAAGGTTCTCAATAGTTCCTGCACCACATGTTTAACCGAAACCCTCAATTTTCTAATGAGGAGAAAGTTTTGAAAAACGTATTTAAGCTAACAATAGGAATTGTGCTTCTCACGCTTGTGTTCTCAAGCCTTGGGTGGAGTCAGTCGACGGCTGACATCGTTCTCATCATTGACAGTTCCGGGAGTATGGTGGAAAACGATCCGAATGACTTACGCAAAGCTGCAGCGAGGCAGCTGATCGATTTAGCCGATTCTGATGTCCAAATCGGGATTGTAGATTTTGACAGTGATGCCGTGACGCTTAAAGAACTCACCTCTGCCAATAAGGATGGAAAAAGTGAACTAAAGAACGCTGTTGGCCGTATTGATGCCTATGATGGAACTAATATTGCCGCAGGTCTACAACAAGGGTTTGACGTATTATCTAAATCCAAGACTTTCACGGCAAGAAAGGCGGCAGTGCTGCTAACCGATGGCGAAGACAATGAGCCAACAACACTCGACGCATACGTAGGAAACTATGTGAAAGAGGGATGGTCTGTCTATACAATCGGGCTTGATGATGGTGTGAGTCTTGACAGAGCGTTGCTGGAAGCCATAGCAGCAGAAACGCTGGAAGGCGAATACTATTCGGTAACTGTGGATAATATTCAGTCAGTCTACCACAAAATCCTTGCCAAGATTACCTGGAAATCTGTTGTTCTCGCAAGTCCGAGTGGATACATCAATCAAGATCAGACAATTGAAAAAAGGGTTAAAATTGATGGATGGGTTACACAGGCAAATTTTACCTTAAATTGGACAGGCAGCACTGTTGAAATGGTGCTTGTTGATCCCAGTGGTGCCGAGATCACACCTGACACCGCCGCCACTCTCGGTATTAGTTATCAAGCTGCACCGACTTATGCTATCTATACCGTTGATAACCCAATGCAAGGGGAATGGAAGATGCGCTTGACAGGAACTGATATTCCCCCGGAAGGCGAAGCTTATGGCATTGTCGTTACCGGTGCTTCGGACTTTATTACCAATCTCCTCGCCTTTGAGCCAAGTTACGCTATCGGGGATACAGTCCGTATCGGTATTCGCATTGAGGAAAAAACAGGAGACACCGCGCACCCCATAATTGGTGCTACGACTTCAGCCACTGTTGTTCGTCCGGATGGACGCATTGAAACGATCAACCTGTTTGATGATGGTGTCCATAACGATAACGCAGCGGGGGATGGGATCTATGCGGGGAATTACACCAATGTGGATATACTGGGAACCTACCTGATTCGCGTTTCTGTTCAAAACGGGTTCTCGCGTGAGATTCAACAACAGATCATTGTCGGCGATATTGATAATGTCTTCGTCGATGGGTCAACCTTGATACCCGCCGCGGGGGCAACCCTCAACCGGGCACCCCGCAGTATCAGTGCTGTTATCTCAGGACCCGCACGAAAAATTGACAGCGAATCTATTGTGCTGAAAATTGACGGAAAAGTTGTTGCACACACCTACGATGTCGTGAATCAACTCGTTTCATTCCAGCCAACGCGCTTATCCCGCGGCACGCACACAGTGTCGCTAAGTGTCAATAACACTATTGAGACAAATTGGTCCTTTATCACTGCGTCGGGTGTTGCATCGCGTTTTGATACTTTGATGGTTCTTCTTAACGAAGAACTCAACACGCTTGAAGAGACGGACCTTGCACAGAACTACACTACTCCTTATAACCCTTAAACGTGAATAAACTATCAATTCAGTCTACCCACTGATGTTTCAAT
>JAPPMR010000272.1 GCA_028818995.1 Candidatus Poribacteria bacterium
TGGCGCGGTGTAAATTTAAGCGGAACCCGAACTGTCTCGTTTTTCAGGGACATTGGAAGCGTTTGAAGTATTCTACCGTTCTCAATCAGTTGAATTGTGGCTTTCTTTTGGGAATTATCTGTTCGCCTTACTGTAGCAGATATTTCAACCGGAAAATCCTCTTCCGCAGTACGAGGGGTATCTACCTTCACCAATTCGATATCAGGTACACCTTTTTCCGAACCGATGCCGACGGTATGGATAGGTGCTTTTCTTTCTTTGACTTGCATCACAAACTTTGTTATGTCGGTACCACTTCGGTCAACGCCATCGGTGCAAAGCACAATACCGGAAAGCGGGATGCCTTGTAAATCTTCAAGTGCCTCATTTAGGGCTTTTGGGATATTTGTGTTTTCGCCATCCGCGTTGGGTAATGTCTCAGGTTCAATTCGTTTTGCCTCTGTGTCAAATCCAAAAAGTCTGACCTTGAATTTGTTGGCATTCAGTTTGTCAATAAGCCCGCCGCCATCTTCAGGATTTTCACCAAAGAGCAGTTGGTTCACCTGAGTTAACCGTGACTCACCATCATCTGAATCAGTAATCTGCATACTTTTGGAACGGTCAACCATCACCAAAAGATAGGAATCATCAGGATTGTTTTGATATATTGTTAGAAAAGGCTTGAGTAAACAGAAGGCGAGGAAACATAGGACAATGGTACGGAGAACAATGAGAAATCCACGAAACACGCGTCCAGTCTGACTTCTTGTGCTCCGATATGCCCAAATGGTTGCTGCAACAAGTCCGACCATTAGGACAAAGATAAGAAGTCCCGGTATTGGCACACCGAACGAAAAATCCCCTTCACGAAAAACGTCAATCGGGTACTTCATAAGTTGTTCAAACATAACGGCAGGTCACCCCTATAAACAGAATGCTCAGCGAATTAGGGAGGCGTATTTAATAGCGACAACTTGGCTTCGCTGTTTTGTATAATACTATTATACACGGGAGTAGTAGATGAGTTCAACCTAATTTGAATTTTATTCCTGATGACACCCTTATACCATTTCTATATGATAATAGCACATTATTTCGTAGGTCGGGTTGAGTTTGCGAAACTCGACATGACATTATGAAAAGATGTTATGACAATTGTCAATTAGGAATGGTATTACAAATTAATCAGTCAGATTAATGCGCTGTCCGGTATGTGCAGATTCATGCAATGCATCAATGACGCGCATATTCCCAAGCGCGTCTGCAATTGGCAAGCGGAGCGGTGTGCCGTTTTTTACTGCTTCACACAGATTTAAAATCTCAGCAGCATAAGGATTTACACCAGTAACGCTGAAAGTTTCTCCATTGACGGTGAAGTGTGCCTCCCCTTCACTGTTTCCCCATGCCGACTGGACAAAGAGAGTGCCTTTTGTGCCAGCAACTTCATAACATTCACGCCATGTCCACCCGAAACTACAATCAAATTGTCCTGTGACACCATCACCAAAATCCATTGTGCCGATTAAAGTTTCCCAAACGTTGTTAATCGGTTCAAATTTGCCTGTTGCCCACACAGACTGTGGTTCTTGTCCCAGGACATAGCGAATGATGTTGATGCAGTAGCATCCTAAGTCCATAACAGCACCACCCCCAAGATCACCTCTTAACCGCCAATTTGTTCTATCGGTGAGTCCAGTTGAAAAAGAGGAGCGCGCATATCGGACTTCACCGATTGCACCTTCTTCAACCTTTTCCTTTACTGCCAAAGTCAATGGATGATGCCGATACATAAACGCTTCCATCAAGATGATGTTGGCATTTTCTGTAACCTGAATCATCTGCTCAAGTTGCGGTGTATTAACAGCAATCGGCTTTTCAACGAGGATGCCCTTGACACCATACCGTACCGCTTCCAACACATTTTTGAGATGACTTGAGGGCCACGTTGCAACCACAAGGATGTCGGGGTTCTGTTTCTCCAGCATCTGCCGAAGGTCGTTGTAGGTATTTTCAACGTTATACTCAGTGGCAAAGCGCGAGAGTGACTCAAACTTCTCATCACATGCACCGACAATCTCAATTTCTGGTACGTTTCGCCAAGCGTTTCCATGCGCGTTTGAGATTCCACCGCACCCAACGATTGCTACACGATATTTTGTTACCATAATCTCACCTTATAGTGAAGAAATCTCTACAAGTCTATTCTCTTGTGCAGAGAGATTTGCTGCGAGTGATATTTCAAGCGTCTTGACCGCATCGGTATATGGACTCAATATCTGAGATGCATCACCACTACGGACTGCGTTCACAAAAACTTCGTCAATGGTGGGACCAGGTTCTGTTTTATCCACCCATTCACCATTTTCCTGCACAGAGACCCTTGCTGGATTCCAATTCAACAGTTCACCTTCATATAGGATATCTAAAACATTTGCATTGTTCCAACCACCAGCATAAGCCCATGCGGCAGTCATTGAACCGACAACGCCATCGGTAAATTGGAGCGTCACACTATTGCTATCTGGGCAATCAATCTCTTTCAGGAAGCGATTTGCTTGCATCGCATAGACAGATTCCACCTCGCCAATCAGATTACGCATCATATCAATTGTGTGTGTTGCCTGTTCAACTAATTGACCGCCAGATTTGTTCCATTGGCGTAGCCAACCTTCGGGATTACCGCGTCCACTGCCGCACCAGTACTTGCCGACAACCATGTTGATCGTCTTTCCTGAAAGGATTTCCTGCGTTATCCGTGTTGAGCCAAGATAACGGAGTTGATAGCCGACACAGGTTATCAATCCTGCTTTGGTCACAGCAGCTTCAACCTCGCGTGCAATGTCCATGTTGATCGCCACGGGTTTCTCAACGAAAAACGGTAAACCTCTTTCAATCACATCTAATTCAGGTTGACCGTGTGCGAAAACAGGCAGACTCAGATAGATAGCGTCAAGGTCGTCCCGTTCCAACATCGTTCGGTGTTCTGTATACGGATCCGCGTTGTGTTTTTCCGCTGCATTTTGTGCTTTTTGTGGTACAATATCACATATCGCAACGACGTTCGCGCCTTCCATTTCGGATAACCGATTCATGTGCCCGTTCGCATTGCCACCCGATCCAATAAAACCAATTTTAATTTCTTTCATATTTTACCTTTCTGTTCGCAAATTTAGAGCCGCAGATTTTCTTATGTTTGGATACTGCAGCTTGTTATAACATTTCTGAAAAATAAACTTTCATTATAAGATTTTGAGTTCTCTCGTTGAAATGAAGAATAGACATTATAATGATTTAATTTGAATTACGGTTTACTGAGCGTCTCGGACCTCTTGAGTTCCGTAGGAACGCTATGTTTATAGAAAAAATTA
>JAPPMR010000018.1 GCA_028818995.1 Candidatus Poribacteria bacterium
GTCCCAAAGCCCTGAAAGTATCCCTCCAGCTTGTAATGATGATGCCCAACTGATTGAGCAATTTCAGAGTGGCGATACAACAGTATTTGATACGCTGTTTACTCGTTACCAGAAACGCACCTATCGGTTAGTTCTGCGTTTTGTTCCTAATCATGAAGATGCCCTTGATATTACGCAAGATGCGTTTATTCGCGCTTACCAAGGATTAGGCGATTTCAAAAGTCAATGTCAGTTCTATAGTTGGCTTTACCGAATTACAGTCAATCTCTGCATTGATTTTTTACGGAAGAAAGCGCGTTCGGAAGTCATGGTATATGAATCCGACGAATCTGACGAATTGCCGATGGCTAATTTTCCGGATTTACGGTCAGATTCCCCTGCTAAGGCTGCTGAAAATAAAGAACTCAGAGTCCAAATTCGGAAGGCGATTCGTCAGTTGCCGCCGAAGCAACGACAAATTTTTATCCTGCGTCACTGGGATGGACTATCCCTAAAAGATATAGCGACTGAGGTTGGCAGATCGGATGGAACGGTCAAAGCTCACTTGTTCCATGCACATCGTAATCTCCGCAAGCATCTGCGTTCTTACCTGAAGGAATCAGATGTTTAAAAATTAGGGTAAAAGGACATTATGTCCCTATTCTTCTAACCTTCCATGTTAATCCAAAGGCATGGATGGTTAGAAGAAATCCGCCCTCTTTTCCCTCCTTGAATTTTTACTGTCCAAATTCTAAACTACAACTGTTATAATTTGGACAGGTGAACCTTCTATCACAAGCAAGAATCCCAGTTGTTTCACAATCTCGGCATTGGCACGAAATTTGCTCTCCTACTAACAGATATATCTGAGAACCCAATTACAAAAACTTGCAAATTTCAAGGAGATAAAAGTGAAACATATTCAAACCGTGTTTAGGATAACATTACTATTCAGTCTAATTCTACTTACTATAAATGCTTGGGGAGAACCGTATATTTCCTTCACTTCTAACCGCACAGGAAATTACGATATCTACATTATTGATACGAACGGAGAGAATCTACGCAATCTAACAAATCATCCCGCAACCGATTGTTGTGCAACGTGGGCACCGGATGGTCGTTCCTTTGCCTTTGTATCATACCGGCATGGAAAAGGGGACATCTATATCATGAAAGCTGGTGGAACTGAAGCGCGCCGATTAACAAACCATCCAGAGCGAGATGCAGCTCCTGCTTGGTCACCTGATGGAAAACAGATCGCTTTCCAATCCTATAGAACAGGGAAAAGTCAAATCTACAAAATAGATATCAATGGAAAGAATCTACAGAAACTGACCAACCAAGGAATCAATTCCTCCCCTGCGTGGTCTCCAGATGGAAAATTTATTGCATTCGTTTCCGATCAAAATAAATGGGGTGATGTCTATATGATGGATTCAGATGGAAAACAGATCAGACGCATTAAAAACCAACATGGCGGTGGGTCTCGATCTCCTGTGTGGTCGCCTGATGGGAAACAAATTGCCTTTGATATTGGCAGACAGGGAAACGGAATCTTCATTATGGATGTAGATGGAGGAAACGCCCACCGCCTTTGAATTGGAGTTACAATCCTGCATGGTCGCCTGATGGTAAGTGGATTGCCTACGGTGCGGAAATTGAAAATCCTTGGGGAAATCCGAATGTGGCTCAAAATATTTATATTGTCTCAGTTAAAAGTGGCAAGCGGCAACAAATCACACACGATCCGGGGCAAAATGGTGAACCTGCATGGGTCCCCGAAGGTTTTTTCTCTGTTTCTCCTACTACAAACACTAAAACAACACTTTGGGGCATGTTGAAGCAAACTGAGCGGGCAACGCGATGAAGATGACTTTTTACTATGTTGATGCGAACAAGTTTGCAATCATGCACTATGGTCAATTATAAAATGTGGTGAATTATTGAAATATTTGGACACCTCACCTGTGAATCAACGCCAAATGCGCGTATGGCATTTGGCGGGAGCGATCTCCGAATAGCGACCAAAACCACTCGTAGTCGGGAATCGGAGTTCGCTCCTACAATCCTTAATGTCTAATTGAATCTACAATCTACCATATACACGAAACAAACTTTGATTATGTTTCTACTGTCTCATCTGCTGCAAAGAGTGCCTCAACGAAATCAGCACCAGCGAAATCCCGTAAATCATCAAGTTTTTCACCAATACCGATCAGTTTGACAGGAGCGCCGAGTTCGGCTTTTACCGCTAACACTATCCCACCTTTTGCTGTACCATCCAGTTTTGTAATTGCTACGCCTGTAATCGGCACTGCTTCGTTGAAAATTTTTGCCTGCATCAATGCATTTTGCCCTACCGTGCCATCAATCACAAGTAATACCTCGTGAGGTGCACCCGTATGCGCTTGTCCCATTACACGCCCAATTTTTGATAATTCATCCATCAGCGGTTTTTTAGTATGGAGCCTGCCTGCTGTATCTACAATAAGCACATCGGCTTCTCGGTTTTTTGCTGCATGAACTGCATCGAAAACGACCGAAGCAGGTTCCGCTTTTTCCCCACCTCGAATTAATTCAGCACCCGCGCGTTCACACCATATTGCCAATTGATCCTCCGCAGCCGCACGAAATGTATCGCCCGCGGCAACGAGAACACGGTTGCCGTTATTATTGAACCGGCTTGCGAGTTTGCCGATTGTTGTTGTTTTTCCAGCACCGTTCACACCGAGAACTAAAATCGTGTAAGGCGGTTCACCTTCAAACTTCAACGGAACGTCTTCACCAAAAAGGTTCAGGATTTCCTCTTTTATAACTGTTTCCAATTCAGAAGAATCTCCTAATCCTTTTTCTCTTACAGTTTCTCTAACGTTGTCCATCAGCGTTAGTGTCGTATCAACTCCCACATCCGCTTGGATTAAAATTTCTTCAATCTCCTCCATGAGTTCTTCATCAATTTTTCTACCGACACGAAGTAGTCCCGACAATTGAGAGAGAAAACGGTTCCGTGTTTTAGATAGACCGGACTTAAGACGATTAAACCAATTCTCTTTTTCCTCTGTACCCTCCGGTTCAACCCGGTTTTTATCACCACCTTTAAATAAGTTTCTGAGCATCTATTTCTCCTTATTCTAAAATCGCCTATTCTTATACATTATGTGGATATGTTCGGTTTGAATGTATCCATATCATATAATACAGTAACAAAACAGCAAAGACAATAAAAATTGGATTCTACTCAATTTTCACTTCTGTTTCATTCGTGTGAAGTATGTAAAACAATTATTAATCTTCACGTTCAATTGCACAATTGTAAAAACACGTATCTTACAAATTAATTATTGCTATAATTGCCTGTTTTTTAT
>JAPPMR010000783.1 GCA_028818995.1 Candidatus Poribacteria bacterium
GTATGTTCTCCACCATTGTGCCTTCACCGAAAAATCCTAATGATGCGACTATCAATCCGTATGAGATTGTGAGTATCACAATAATTACCAGAAGTAGAATATAGATTGCGATGATTGTGCCACAGACACGCCACCATGCGTATCTGACGAGTTCTCGACTTCGGCTCAACGGAGACTGCACCATCGGGTTTTCAAGGATCACGACGGGACCATACAAAATCCAAGCAATAAGAAAATAGACCATAAAAGGGATACTTATAAGAAGTAAGAGTGAAAGCATTCGAGCCGGAGATTTATTTATTTCTGAGAGTAAACTCCAGAGTGAAAATGGTATCAAATAGGCAAAGGAATAGCCAAAGTAGCGAGAAAATAGAGGATGAAACCTTCGGAATGCTTCACGGATCGTGGGTTGTCTACCAAAGTAGACTTCACTCGCCATTACAATCAATATGCCTAATGCTAATGTGTTAAGTAGATGTGTGATAAAATCATCTAAAAGGTGATAGGGGTTGTATTCCCAAAGAAACAAGAGCAGCACTTCTCGTAACGCATCTACGCCAGCATAGATCGCCACAATCCCGATAAAGAGCCGAAAATGACCACGATACAGACTAAACGAAAAGTCTATAATATTTACCCAACCCATTGTAAATTGTACTACCGTAGTTTATATATTGTAGCGTTGTGTGAAATTTTATCAGTTTGTGGTATGAATCTTTAGGGAATTAGCTGAACCTTAATAGAATCCGCCCCTTTTTGGACCATATCAAAGGCAGTAAGATAGTCCTCAAGCGGGAGTTGATGCGTGACAATTTGGCTTACATCAATAGTACCGCTGTGGATATAATCAATAGCGAGTGGATACGCATAGGGACCTAAATGAGATCCGTGGATATTTAACTCTTTCGTATCTCCTATGATTGTCCAATCCACGGTTACAGGCTCCCGCATCACACTGAATTCAACGAAAGTGCCAGCCTTTCTAATCATGTGGAGTCCTTGTTCAACTGCCTTTGGATGCCCTGTTGCTTCAATATAGACATCGCACCCATAGCCATCAGTTAAGTCCAAGACTTGCTGAACAGCATCTGTCTCCGATGGATTGATGGCAATATCTGCTCCCAATTTTTGGGCGACTTCTAACCGATTTGGGATCAGATCAACGGCAATAAGCACACCAGGATTTTTCAACTTCGCCGCGCCTATCATGCCGAGACCGAGCGTGCCAGCGCCTGCAACTACGACAACGTCACCAAATTCAATGTTTCCGCGCTGGACAGCGTGAATAGAACATGCAAGCGGTTCAATCATTGCTGCATTTGCAGTAGGAATATCAGAAGGCACTTTGTAGACAAGCGAGCGCGCAGGAAACTTCATATAGTCTGCCATACCACCGTTGACAATAGGTTGAAAGCCGTAAATGTTGTGAATTTGGCAGAGCCAATACTTTCCAGTACGACAGTAGCGGCATTCCCAGCACGGGACGATCTGTTCCGCGATCGCTATGTCTCCGAGTTGCAATCCGTACTTTTCACCTGCCCCTGCCCCAAGTTCAACCACCTCTCCAATAAATTCATGTCCAGCGATAACGGGTGCTTCCACGTACGGTTCACGGTGTTCGTCACCCCAGAAAAGTGGCGCGCCTGTATAACATTTGATGTCACTCGCGCAAACACCGCAGGCATTGACCTTGATGACAACTTCGCCGGGGCCGGCATGTGGTAATGGCACCTCTTCAAGTCGGTAATCTTGCGGTCCACGGCACATTATAGCGCGCATCGTTTGGGACATCTAAATTTCCTTTGACGCATGTAAAATGTGGTAGGCAGCGATTCCGAGCGAGACATGAACATTCATTGATGCACCTTTCCCATACATCGGAAGAAAAATAACTGTATCGCACACAGAGAGCGTTCGTTTTGTAACGCCGTGATCTTCATGTCCTACGACAAGACAGATTTTGTCTGGGTATTCTGCCTCATAGTAGGGGATAGACTCGGCGGTGAGTTCTAACGCACAACTTGTATATCCTTCTTCTTTGAGCGATAGTATTGCATCCGATGCGTTTTCCATATAACGCCATTGGACGCGTCTCTGTTTACCTCTTGCAACTTTTCGTAGCAGTGGGTGAGGTGGCTGCGCACTGATGCCGGTTAAGATAAGTTCTTGAACACGGCACGCATCCGCTATCCGAAAAGCAGAACCGACATTAATTGGGTCTTGGACATCTTGGAGAATAAAGATCAGTTCTTTTTCATGGTGTTTCGCTTGTTTCAGAAAGTCTTTAAGCGGTTTGCCGCGTAGCTGCTTCATATCTAATAGAAGGGTTTAAGAAACACCAATGGGATAACGTTACGCCGCCTTGCTTTGGACGAGTCGTCTCCGCGCACTTGCCCGTGCCAAGCCAACATCCAATGTGATATGCTGATTTTCAGTCATGCCGAGGTTAATGGCGTGTGCTGTTTCAAGGTTGAATCCCCATTCAATCCATTCAGGTCTGTCTGCCTCCGGAATATCTCCCGCCACGACCACTTTCATAATGCTAATCCCTTTGCCAAGGTCATAAGCACGTTGGATATATTCCAAATGTTTTTCTAAGGTTCCACCCTCTAACATTCTGCCTTCCTTGTTCGCTGTTGTGAGAATAACATCAATCTCAGGATGATCAATTACTGCATCCATGACAGCACCTGTGTAGGTGTGTGTAGAACAGCCGATAATACGGACTTTACCTGCGGCTTTTGCTTCACGGAACGCATTAAACGCGCCTTCACGTTCACGTGTTGCCAAATCATCTGGCGAAGAGATAGCGTGCAACAACATGACATCTATGTATTCTGTTTTCAGTTCACGCAGCGCCTTTTCAATACTGGCTGACGCACTTTCGTAGTCTTTGTTGGCAGTTTTCGTTTGGATGACGATTTCATCCCGATTAATCTGACGAATTGCTTCTCCGAGGTGCGGTTGCGTTCCATAGCCTTCTGCAGTGTCCCAGAAGGTAACACCTTCGTCAAGTGCCTTCAGCATCAGTTTAGCGCCTGATTCATGCGTTTTACATGTGTCTCCAAGTCGTCCTGCCCCGAAGCAGAGACGTGAGATTTCCAAACCTGTTTTTCCATAAGTAAGATATTCCATTACTGCCTCCACATTTTAAATGTTTAGTGGTAAGGTTAAATTACATGTTTGCCCTTATGCTCAGTCGGGATTCGTTCATGGTTTAACATACATTAACCTAATTTGCCTAAAATTGCAACCTTTTTCTTGCGACAAATCAATTATTAGGATAACGTGAGTTTGATAAATATTTTTAGAAGTTACATATCATTGGCAACTGATAG
>JAPPMR010000349.1 GCA_028818995.1 Candidatus Poribacteria bacterium
GTATGGGACGTCTTGCAAATGCGTTGCTTGATACAGGTGTGATTTCACCGATGCTTAAAGAACTCTTTAACTTTGCAGATGTGGATGCCGGACAAATCACAGACAAAATCGCAGAATACCTCGCTGACCTGGTTAACCGCCCAAGTGATGCTCCCGAGGTGCATGTAGATGTAGATGTGGATGCCGAATAAGTCGTAGGCAAAATCGCAGAATATCTCGTTAATCTGGCTTGCCATTATAGTAGACATTATAATGATTTAGTCAGAAGTATCTGATAACTCTAAGACCGAGATATAGGCAAAAAGCAATGACTTGTAGGTCGGGTAGAGCGAAGCGAAACCCGCTGAATACCATACGCGTATTCAGCGTTGATTTGGACACGTTGGAACTGAAACACTATTTTCAAAACTTGCTTCGGCTGTTCTTTAGATTTCCCTGTGAAACCCACCAAGTGCCATACGCGCACTTGGTGTTGATTTGGCCAATTTTGCTTTGAAACCTTGATATTGTCGGGTTTCGCTTCGCTCTACCCGACCTACGAACTTCGCACCGTATACAACTTGATGAAACGAGAACCAACCCATGCGCCATCAAAGACTTCCCTCCAGACAGAAACGCACTAAAACGCAAAGATGCCGCACATGCCGTTCCGGTAGTGGTAAGCGTGCATGTCCTGCGCTCAGCGGCATGATAATTTGCCCAGAATGTTGTAGTGCTAAACGGGCAAAAATCCCTGGATGCGACCACCGTTGTAAATACTACAGTCCGCTCATTGTAAGAAGCCGAAAAGTTGCCCCGCCTGAATATCCACTCCACTTGTGTCTTGTCAGTCGTTCACGAGATACCGGCATGCTTATTGTCGTCGGCACCCGCAAACGGCCTGATGGAAATTTAAAAGCGATGTTTCTTCTCTTAGACCTCTGGAAGAAAGGTGTCAGAGACTGTTTTTACGATGCAAATCTTTCTGAAAAACAGTTTGAACGCGCATGTCAACGGTTCGGAAGTAGTTATGCCGAACCAGAACAAGCACTCCCAGAAGAAGAAAAAAAAGAAGAAACTGAGCAAGAAGAGAAAAATACAAGGCAGGAATTGGTTCGTGTCCCAAGAAACACACTCATCATTGAAGCTGAAACTGCGATACATTTTGATAATGGTGTGACGATTGTAGATGAGCCAGAAGCCTCTAACGGAAAAGCCATTGATAGTGCAGAAGGTGCACGCGGTATTTATGAAGTTTACATCCCGAAAACCGGTAAGTGGTACGTATGGATCCGTGCCTATTATAAGTACAGCGAAGATTCCTATTGGATCGGTATTGAAGATGTAGAACCGAATCCTTGGGATGAACAGGGCGGTCCGAATGCAATCAAAATTTGGGCGGTTCCCGGTGACGACTCCAAATGGAATCGTTGGTTATGGGATACTTCAACACACCCACTCGGCAAGTCAATCCCCGGTTACTTTGATATTAAACGTAGAGGCTATTACCGCGTCTGGACAAAAGGTAGAGAATCAGGCACAAAGTTAGACCAAATTTTACTGACACGTTCACGTCGATTCAACCCAGAAACCGCTTCCGAAGGTAAACCGATCCCCCTTCACACAGAACCTCACCCATATCTACCAGCAACCTTTGAAGAATGTCAAAAATTAATTCGCCAGGCAGTAGAAATATCCAAAGCAGTTGAGACCGAGTTTCCATGGGAATTCAAATACTGGCTTCATGACATCTGGGGGGATATCAGAAAATTTCCTGAACCCGAAGGTTCGCTCTATAAGTGCCAAAAATGTGATGCAGATTTGCCGGACCAAGCAGTTGATCTTATCAAACAACACGCCCATTCTGATGACATCCAATTCTATATCTTGTGCAGGAAATGTGGTGGTGAATTTGATTAAAAAAACGCCTACATTTCTGATATTCTGCTTGGCATGTCTTTTCGCGTTCACAACTTCCAATCTCGCTGCCCCACCGAATCCCTATCTCTATTTTCACATCGATCCGGTTACCGGAAAATTAACGCCGAAATCCACTTCTGGACAGAATTCTGAACTCAGTATTTCAAAATATTTACAAGCGTTAGACGGGTGCTGCTTTGTAAAAGAACAAGGAGTTTTACAACCAGACGGTATTGAATATGTCCTCGCTCTCAAAATTGATTTCAGCGACCAACCGGGTAAAAGGACCAGTGCAGAATTCAATGAATATCTGTTTGCTGAAACAGGCGTATCCTTAAAGACCTACTTCCGTGAAAATTCTTACGGACAGATGGATGTACAGCCGGGGCCGGTCGGGGGTGTTCTGCCCGCAGGCAACGAATGGATTCGCGCGCAGAAACCGATGCATTATTACGGAGAAGGAACAAGGCATGTGCCGCGTTATCGGGAACTAATTGGCGAAGCGTGTCGTGCCGTGGATGCAACCGTCGATTTTTCAAAGTACGATCGCGACAAAGATGGAGTCGTTGATCATCTTTTTATTATTCATGCAGGAAATGACGAGGCATCTACTGGTATAGTTGACGATATTTGGTCAATCTTAACACCAAATGTCAACATCATCGTTGATGGTGTCCGAGTTGATACTGCAATCGTTGTCGCTGAAGAACCAGATTTTGATAAACCTCACTTAGGTATCTACTTTCATGAATTCTTCCACAACTTTGGTGCGCCAGATGTGTACGGCTTAAACTTCACAGATGCACGTGACCATAAGTGGGGATTAATGGGAGCATTTGGTCCGTATCAAGGTCCAGAAGTCTTCGGTATAGGAAACGGATTAGCACCCAGTCATATTATCGGTTATCTGAAATGGGACTTTGACGCGCGTCCCGAAAACGGCCGCCTCGGTTGGATTAAACCCATTAACATCACACAAAGCGGTCAAGTATCCGTTCCAAGTTTCGAACTGCCACCCAGGACAGACAAACTCTTTAAAATTGATATTCCGCTTACACGAGGATTGACTCCCGTTCTTGGCTTTGAAGGTCCATTTTCCCCAGTTGTAACAAATAGAGAATTTTTTCTCATTGAAAATCGCTATAAAGCCTCGGGTGCTACTTTTGACACCTATCTACCTGAATCTGGTATCCTAATTTGGCACATTGATGAAACGCAGGTACGTCCCCTTGGTAGTTACGATGCTGGGCAACAGATTTGGCTTGAAGACCCGAACGATCCTGAACATCTCGGTATCCGACCTAATGATCCCGGTTTTATAGATATTCAAACTATCACTGAAGGTGCAGCCTATTCTGCAGATGATGACCAAACTGCCTTTACCCCCGGAACTTTGCCTAATAGTAGCGCGAACAATGGAACACCTTCTGGTATATCT
>JAPPMR010000410.1 GCA_028818995.1 Candidatus Poribacteria bacterium
CATGTATTATGTATCCTGTTCGTTGCGAAGTTGAAACGGAGTAGCCTGTAGGACATCCTCCCGTGTAGGCATTTCGACCTCGTAAACTTCTATGCATTCCTTCAGATGGCTGCTCTGGTCTCTAATAAACCCATGGAGATCATTATAGACGTTTCGCGTTGAGATACCGTGCTGTTTTTGCAGGTGGTCTAATATCGGTTCTTTGAGCGATTTAGGAATGTCAATGACATCATACTGTCCTGATTCGAGAAAACCTTTGGGTGGTCGAACAAATATGCTTTTCTGTGCTATAACGCGGTTTCTTGGATTCTGTGGTTCCCTAATTTTGTACTCTTCGTTTGTCTTTTCAGTTCTTTGAAATGAAATTATCCTGCCGGGTTTGTCAAGGAAGCCGTCGCATGCAAAGAAAAGGGCTATGTGGTTATCGGTTGTAAAGTCTATAAGATTGGTATGGCCACCGTAGTGTTGAAGTTCCGTCAGGATTTCAAAGGGATCTGTTTCGTAAGTATAGTCTTTCGCTGCTTCAAGCATTCGCTTCTGGATGGCTTCTATATCAAATTCCTCCATCTCAATCTCTTTACGACATTCACGCCACAGACTGGAAGATACTTGCTCATAATGTTGAGATTCGCCGCGATAGATGAAGTCTCCATCGGCGGTTGTTTCTGCTATCCTACCGATTATCTCTAAAATCCTGTTCAGTTTGGTTTCTTGTGTATTCAAACGCTGTTCTCCGCGATACGAATTCCCTCTCGTGTTAAATCGTAGCATGTATACGATTGATCAGAAGATAAGGTCATCACCGCTCACCTCGGACAAGTCCAATGTTGAAGGGTTCCCCATTTTGAGTTTCTCGGCGTAAACCTCATCCCAGGTCTGGGCAGTGTGGGGACGGATTAGGATGCCATCATCTGTCCTTTCAAGCACGACACCCGATTCCAACCCCAATTCTTTTACCCAATCAAGGGGCAATTTGATCTTATAATCCGCCTCCAACGCGAGCGTTTTCATGGTATTTACCTCTTTCTACAAGTAGTTAAGGAAGTATACCATAACTTGGGTTGATTATCAACGATTTTGAATAGGTTTTTCTAATTGGCAGGATTTGAGATGCGTGTTTTTGTGAGGATAATGGATTTCTCTATTAATTTCAAAAATATAAGGAGGTACGTTCGTGGCCCGTTTGTGTCGACGTCCTTTAAATTTGACTTCTACCTGTTCAGAATTCAAAAGTTTCAAATCAAATTGAAGTATCTCCTCAACTGTGTGTGAAAGTTTCAGGTAAAGGACAGAGGTTAAACGGGCAAACTTCTCAAATTGACCTTGGCTTTTCCCAATAAAGCGATATAAGGATGGGATGGGTGAGGCAGAAATTTGAAATCCGTTCCCTCCACGAATGAACATTTCCAATGTAACTTCATTGAATAAACCCGTAGGGCCTGTTCGGTTCTGGAAATCTGCTGGGAGTTCGCCTAATTTTTCGTCAAGTAAGATACGCCTTGCCCGCATTTCAGCCATCTCGTCCGGTGAAAGACTGCCAAATGTCATTTCGCCAAGGGGATTTGCATTTTGTCTGCGTCTTTCTTTGTTGAAAACAACTTTCCAAACGATTTGAGAATCGGATGTGGTTTCTACAATTTCCTGGGGCTTCACCCACGCGGCATCTTCTCTGAGTGCAAGTGCAATATGAACATCCCTTGCAAATGCATCAGTGATATGCCTTCTTAATGTGCGCAGAAAAGCGGTTTCTTCGGGAGATTCTGGAAGCAGTTCAAGCGAAATTTCTGTTGAATCCCAATGTGCATTTTGAATTGGAACGAAGTACGACTTTCCATCTTCAGAGACTAACAAGACATATTCAGTTGTGTTTTGCTCAACGACACTGGCAGTCGTTCTATCCGTTGCAGCGGTTTTTGGTGTTGTGCCCGATAACTTCTTATCTAAAGCTTCATAGACTTCTTCAATAGTCATCGAACGTAAATCAAGGTATCCAACTGTGGGAGGAATTCCTGGGATTTCTGTATCATCAATACGCACTGGCAGAATATACTCACGGTTTTCCTGAAATGCTCGTGCTTGAACCATCTGGCGTTCATGGTTTGTCCATAACTTTCGCTCGTAGTGCTTAGACAGGAATATCACACAATAGCGCGCTCGGTCTTTGTAAACTTCTGACAAGTAGTCATAGAGATTTTTGCCCCAAAGACTTGCTAACTCGTCTTCATCATAAAAGGGTTTATATCCCTCCGCTATTAGGAGATCTCTCAATGTCTCAGCATACTCTCGATCTTCTCCTGCAAATGATAGGGCAACATCGTATTTTTGCATTTTTGACCCCTCTTAAATGCTTGCAAGCTCTATCTTCCGCGCAATCCGCGATTCATAAATTTATTCCACTGCATCCGCCACAATGCGGGATACCTCTAACTATTAAATCATACCATGTTTGCATCCGTTTGTCAACGTCAACTTTGCGAAGCAATCAAAATCGCAGATTATCACAGATGGCCTGGGGACGGGGATTAGAAAATCGCTATTTTTTACTTAATTCGTGATTTAGGCTATTCCGAACTGCTCCGGTGAGGCAGCCTACTTATATTGACCACCACCATGTTGATCGATAAATCCTTATCCCATTTATATTTTCCCAACCGTCCAGTTCCCACATAGACCTTCCATCATTTGAATACTTAAGCGACTCATATAATTGATTGTACACTGTTTCAGTCAGTCGTGATGGGTAATCGGGTGAAAGAGAACATAGTTTTGCTGCGTAGTTTGCTGAACGTCCAACCCAAACTAAATCATTTGATCCCCGTATACCAGTGCGTGCTACAAATAAATCGCTGGTATCAATACCTACAACTTGTTTGACACGGTAGTTTGTTGAAGGATAATGCTTTTTTATGAGAGGGTTGATTATCTCGGTGACTGTGTAGTTTATTTTCAATGCTGAACGGGCGGCTTTAGTATTTTTCGATTCACCAATATATACTGCCATGATACGATCGCCATCGTAAGAAGTGATCTCACCACCCTCAGATCGTATAACCTTAGCAGCACAACTGAGGTATGCCTTATATATTTCAGCCTTTCAGCCGCGAATTCAGGATAGTAGTTGTCCACAAGATTTGTAGATTCGTCAAGATCTGCATATAGTACGGTCCCATCTAACTTTACGGCATCGTTACCTAACCCTAAATTTTCTGACTCTGGAACTTTTTGACCGTCCCGGGTAGTCCATGTATCTTTAAATATTTTCTCTACCGCTTCAGCATAATTGTACTGCCACCGGAAATTTAGACCACTCCCTAAACCAAGATTGTGCTACAATGA
>JAPPMR010000079.1 GCA_028818995.1 Candidatus Poribacteria bacterium
CGGCACATTATACGGGTCTTGCGTAAAATAGTCGCGTCCACCGCCCCACTTCGCAAGGTCACCGAGCATATTCATGTCAGCGCCACTGCCAATACCGACTGTGGATATCGTAATACGTTCAGAATACATGGAACTTGCTATGCCATACCAATCTCCGGGCTGGGAATGACCGTCACTCAGAACGATAACGTGCTTGAGTTTAGCACTTGTCTCGGTCAAAGCGAAATATGCTTGTTGAAGTGCTGGATAAAGATTTGTGCCGCCACCTGCGGTGATTGATCCCACCTGATTGGAAATGAACTGCTTGTCTGACGCGTCATGCATTTCTGTAATCCAGAATGGTGAACCGTCAAAAGCAATGACACCGATTTTATCGCGCGGTCCAAGTAATTCAACTGTTGCGCGTGCTGCTTCTTTCGCTAATTCAATCTTGATTCCGCCCATACTTCCAGATTTGTCTATCACAAGCACCATTGCTAGGGATGGCGTTTCCTTTTTCTTCTCAGTGTCGGTACGGACAGGTAAAACTTCTTCAATTGGTGTTTTATAGTAGCCACCCAAGCCGTAACTGTTCTCACTACCGAGCATCATAAATCCGCCTCCAAGGTCTTGCACATAGGTGCGGATAAGTTCCATCTGTTTTTCACTAAGGCGATTAGCAGGAACATTACTGAAGAGTACAAGTTCATAGTTTTGGAGGTCGGCAAGTTCATTCGGGACACCTAAGCCGTTGCGGACATCAACACGAATCTTAGCATCCTCAAGCACACGCATCAAGTAACGGGTTTGCGACTCGTTTTCATCAATAAGCAAGACCCTCGGTTTACCGGAGACAGAGACGATACCGAACGCTCGATTGTTGTCATAACGTGTATCCTGTGTCGTGCGGCAAGTTGCATCATAAGTCAATGTGCCACTTTCCATAGAAGTTTCAGTGAACAAGACACGATTTTCGCCTTCAACAAGTCGTACTTCTTTTTTTGCTACCTCAAATTTATTCTTATAGAGATTTATCTGTGCGATATCCTCATGGTTGCTGTGAATTAGTACTTCCAAATTGAAAGGAGCACCTTGTTTAACCTGTGCGGGTGCATCAATTCGCTGTACCATTACTTCCGGGTCATCACTTGGATATATTGGAACCGTGTCAATCTGAATGTCGAAGTCTTTACCCCGAAGTCCTGTGTGGATAGCATCGCCTTGCGTTTCTATTCCATCTGTTATAAGAACAATGCGTTTATTTGCATTTGCGGGAAAAACACTCCATGCTGTTTCAATTGCTTGTGCGATATTTGTTGTGTCTGCTGCGTCTTCATCTGCGTCTATCCAAGCTTGTTTTGTCTCAGCAAGATCCAATTTTTCTTCGGAACTTCTCTGATTTTCCAGATGAGCTGCCTGAAGAATCTCTGCCTTATCTGTAAACGCAATGACACCTACTTGTTGATTTCCGCTACGCGATTCAAGTGCTTCGTTGATGTATTCTGTTGATTTTGTTAAACCATCTGCTGATATGCTATCCGAAATATCCGCGAGAAACATGACTGCAAGTTTATCATCGGTTTTCAGATACTGCAGATCCGCAACACTTAGGATAAGTAGTAAAACAATTATAATCCTGACGCATAGGCTAATCAGTCGTTGGGTTTGAGATAAATCCACGAGGCTGCGCCGAAAACCGTAGTAGAGAACTGGTAATAAAAGCAGCAATAATAGCAAAAAAGGTCGTGTAATTTCCATAATCTTATGTTATTTCACTGGAATTTGATTAGTCTTGGTGACAATCAGGTTTTACGGCTGAGTTTGGTGGTATTGATAAAAGTATACCACAGAGATTTGGTAGATAGCAAGATAAAAGGTCAGAACAGCAATATCGGCAGATATATTTATACCTACCGATATTGGCAAATTGAGATATTCTATTCTGTTTAGAGGGAACCTACTTCATAATAACCATTTTCCGCGTTTGGGTTAAATCGGAAGTAATCAATTGATAAAAATATACGCCTGATGCGAGTCGTTCACCAGAGTCATTTCGACCATCCCAGTAAGCAGCACGGGATTTGCCGATATAAAACCCAGTTGTTTGGAATCCAAGGTCAAGATGCCGGACAAGATGCCCTGAGGCATCGTATATATTGACCGTTACATCGGAGTCATTAACTAACTGATAAGGTATCCATGTTTCTGGATTAAACGGATTAGGATAATTGTTAAATAATACTGTTTTGCTGGGTTTGAGTAAGTTTGGTGTCAAGTGTAATTCTGTGAAAGCTCGGTGGATATCTTCTGCGTTGATTTGGTGATGGAGCGTGCGAATTAATTTGCCTCCTTCGTCACGAACTTCAATCATTAAAACATCACCGACTGAAATAACGGGCTTTAGATTGGTGTCTGCCCAGACAGCATGTGTGTTGTTTGCGTCAATAGTTTGGGAGATGCCTGTACGTGGATTGTGTACAGTCAGTTTTAAACTTTCAACATCAAATTGAGTGTTGAAGATAAACGCCCATGCGTTGGCTATAGATGTCTGTGCGGGAGCTGCTGCAGTATTTTGCCATGCGCTGCCAGTGAAATGTGCCGTTTGTGATTCAGTGACGTTCACAATGTATCCTTTACCCCCTTCAATTGAGAAACCGTCACCAAACGAATTTGCTGTGAACCCAATAAATCCGTTAAGTGATGAATCGAGCTTAATAATCATTGTTGAACCTGTTTTTTCCATAAAGGAACGTGCTGTATAAGACTCATCTGGCATTAACGGTAAACTTATCATGTTCAAACCCGATGTGAGTTGGACATCAAAAATACTCTTGGATGTCGTAGGTATAGCTAAACTGTCAGCACGAAATGCAAGGTTCTGAATACGTTTGTCACTTTCGGGACCCACATCAGCAATTGAAAACGGTGTTTCTGAAAAGTTCGCTGCGAGATATTCTGCAAGTGCATCCTGCTCTGTGCCAGGGGCAGCGAAAATTGCTTTCCCTCCTGACTGATCTTCGGTCATCATTTCGGTGAGTTCTACAGGATTCGCGTTTGGGTAGTTGGCAAATGGGTAATCGTCACCGCCGCCTGCAAGAAAATTAAGTGTAACAATTTTGAAAGTTCGCGCAGAATCACCAACAACCGCTCCATTTTGTGCGACAATATCTTTAACAGAGCCATTACTATCAGTGATAACAAGAGATCGTACCCTTGAACCTTCTAAGAGTGAAGTGTCATAACTAAACGCGAGTCCTGCGACTTGCGGGAAACGTCCCGGTGTAGAACCAGCATCTGACGCAGCAACACTGTGTTCAATAACTTCAAGTAACTCAGATGCGGTCAAAGTTAAGAG
>JAPPMR010000406.1 GCA_028818995.1 Candidatus Poribacteria bacterium
CGATTGTGGCTTCGGTGAGCATCGGTGCCGGTGAGACGATTGTTGTTGTTCGTGCTGGTGCTTGGGCAGGCTATGATTTGCTCTGGCTTGTGCTACTGAGCTGCGTCGTGAAAGGTGTTTTTGTTACCTATCTGTTGGGACGCTATACAGCAGTCAGTGGTGAATATATCGGAAATCGTCTTGCCAAACTGCCCGGGCCTCGTGGATGGTTGTTAATCGCTATTATCATATTTGAAATGATAGGTGCACCTTTAGCATGGGTGCCGATTGCGAAGCCGTGCGGTTCACTGCTTCATTTTCTGTTTAAAGAGACGCTTACGTCTTCTGTTTCGCAACAGATCTGGGAAAATCTATTTACTTCTTGCTTCATCACTTTAGCATTGCTTTTCGGTTTACGCCTCTCGTTTGAAAAGTTAGAAAAACAGCAACTTATTATCTGCGCAATCTTGGTTGTTGGAACGATTGTTGGTACCCTAATGGTACGTCCCGATTTTGGCAAGGCTATTGTCGGAAGTCTCCGTTTTGGACATCTGCCTGAATTTCCTGCGTGGACACCTGAAGATGCAGTTAAAAACCCATTGCTGACAATGGCAACGACATTCGGTTACGTCGGCGGTTCTGTAATGGGCTATATTGTTTATGCAAATTGGGTTAGTATGCATAGATGGGGGTTGACTTCACATCAAAACATTGATGCTATTCGTAGTCATGCAACCGGACGTGACAGAATTGATTATCTCCCTGAACAGCCGGAACAAGTTAGTCGATTGCGAAAAATCCTTGCTCCGTTGCGATGGGATATCGGCATGGGCGCGATTGTACTGTTCATTGTAACAGGGGCGTTCATGTTGTCAGGCGCTGCTGTCTTATATGGGCTTGAAAGTTCGTTTGAAGGGTGGAGCCTGCTCACCGATCAAGCAAGCGTATGGAAAAATATTCACGCATCGTTAGTCTGGGTTTACTATATCTGCATCGTCGTTGCACTTTGGGGCACACTACAGGCACTTCCTGAAATCTATGCACGGGTTATCCAAGAGTTTTTTCAGGCTGTGTGGCCTAATCGTGAATGGAACTACGATACAATTCGCCGCTGGATCTGCCTCTATATTTTTCTTACTACGATGGTCATCATCTGGTTGAACATTCCGTTTGACATCTTGACGCAGATAGCAGGATTTATCTTAGCGAATTTTTCGATCGCCTTGATGATGCTCGCAGCTATATATCTCAACTTCAAACTACCGTCTGCCTATCGCACTCGACCATTCATGTTGGTCGGTTCGTTGGTTTCCGCTGTTGTGCTAATCGTGTTTGCGGGAATTAGTGGTTGGGGGTTATTTGCTAAGTTTTTTGCTGGTTAATGCGGAAAATTTCTATGTTGTTCCATATTAGAAATACGAAAACGTTGACATCTTGTGATTAAGAATGTAGAATTTTGGTAACGACTTTAAACTTAGAAGGAGATGAACCATGGAAGATAAGAAAGTTAAGATTGATCAACTACTACAAAACGGTTTCGTTTTATTAGAAGGCGCGTTGTCACCTGAAGAAACCGAAAATATTCGTCAGCGGGTTAACTATGCACGCGAACAGGGTTGGGAAGAGGGCTTGAACGCAGTCGGTAATATGTGGTTTGATTCCCTGCTTGATCGTGAACCGGACACCTACGCACCACTTGTAGGGCATCCAAGCGTCCGCCCTTATCTTGAAGGATTGATGGGCAAACAGTGTCAACTTCGTAGTCTGCGCGCACATATCAATCCAGGTCCATATCTGCAGGAATGGCACATGGATTTTTACGGCTATTGGCACGAAAAGCGGTATGTTGAGGAACATCCATTTGCAATGGTGCCTGTTGGTATCAACACCACCTACTATTTTCAAGACAACGGTCCAGGCGAAGGACACCTCAAGTTTGTAAAGGGTGGACATCTAAACGAACCACCGCATCTGTATCCATTAGATCGTCCCAAATTTGAGGAGTGGTGCGAATCACAAGAACACGTCATTTTGTATCCGAAAGCAGGCGATTGTGTCGTGTTCATCAACCACATGCCACATCAAGGTGCAAAAGAACGCGACGATATGGAACGGAGTAATGTTGTGTGCCATTATCAGGTCACACCGATGTATGATGGTGTTTGGCACGTCTCACGAGCGCGCGGATATCAAGGCACCTTCCCGTTTGCTTAGAACAATCCACTCTATCTTTTAGGCGGATTTGTATCCGCCTAAATTCAACCTATTCCCCAATTTATAAAGAGGTGAAACTCATGCGAAATTTTATAGTTATGTTCTTTACAACTGTATTTCTGGCAGCGAGTTTTCAAATTAGCAGCACAGCTGAAGAATTGGAAGGGTTAGTCGTTTATTTTGACTTTGAAGATGGTGCGGGTAAAACCGTCACAGATCAATCTGGAAACAAACAAGATGGAAAATTAGAAGGAGACACAGACTGGACCAACGGCAAATTTGGTAAAGGTCTAAATTTTGGTGGTAAGAACGGAATTGTTCGGGTCGTTCATTCCCATCAATTCCAATTTACCGATGGGATCACCATTTGTGCGTGGATTCGCCCTACTTTAGAAGCAGGTCCCGGCACATGGCAACTGATTGCTGCAAAAGGCCCTGATGTCGAAGAGTTTTTTGAAATACTTCTCCATCCAAACGGTTTTATATGGATGGGATGGAGATTAACAAGTGGACGTAAAGTGCCTGCACAGAGTCCTCCCAAGGTTGTGAAAGATAAATGGCAACACGTTGCCATTTCGTTTCAACATGGAGAATGGTGGACGGTATATCTTGATGGTGAAGTGCTAATCGATCATCCGAAGCAAGATGGCAAATTAGTTCCTGTTGAATCACCGCTGCTGCTTGGAACTGAAGAACCGTTCAGATTAAACCGCTACTATAATGGTGATATGGATGAGTTTGCTATGTTTAACCGCGGGCTTTCTCAAAATGAAATTAAAGATATTCAGACCGGAATTGCGGACATTTTGGCTGTTGAACCGACTGATAAGTTATCAACAAAATGGGGCATTCTGAAACAAAAGTATAATATACGTAGTGTGTCAAATTGACAGACATTATTAATACTTTCTTGGAGTAAAACTGCCAATTTGACTTGTCTGCAGCGTAGAACTATAGCCTATTTGTAGGGCGAGGTCTCTGTGCCTCGTCATTTCTTGATATGAATTTATTGGGCAGGGACCCAATCAATGCCGAATGTGTTTATGGCATCTTTGTCCACAAGTTATTGTATAGAGATATTTCTGATTTATCTATAATTTTATATGTCAATGTTGGCACAGATATTGCACTTTTTTAAAT
>JAPPMR010000781.1 GCA_028818995.1 Candidatus Poribacteria bacterium
CCTTAAACCAGGGTTCTTTATCAATATGCCCACCAATCCCTTGTCCAGGTTCATATTCATTGATAAGCACCTGATTTGGGACCTCCGGTATGTGTCCATCTTTGTGTAATTTGTTTGCAAGTCTATTTAACCATTCCGGTAAATCGCTCATCTGCATACCATCTTTCAACTTTCCCGTTTCGTAGTCAAACTTAGGTCCGTAATGTTGATAGCGGCGTTTGGAAAAGTAGTGCCAATGTTGTTTGTCAATCTGGTCTAACAGCCAATCATGTTGGAACTCAGTGATATAGTCTGGTGTATACCGTAATCCACGTATCTTATTGACCGCTTCTTCGTTTTTTGGTGGCGGTTGGGGTTGAGTAAATTGCTCTTCTGATAAGGGGAATAAGGAAATTTGTTCCATTGTCGGTACTATGTAAGTCAATTACTATGGATTATGTTTTTGGATTTACTTCTAATTCGTTGTGATAGGCGAGAAGAATTGCTACTGCAATGCCCGTTCCGACAATACCTACTGGCGAGAAGTTACCGACTGTGTCTACTAACCATCCCAGCAACGGTGCCAGAACAATCATAGCCAACGATTTGGATTGTGACTCTATAGATAAAATCGTTGCGCCCATTTCGGGTGTGGACTGCGCGTCAAATCTACTAATCAAACCGGGTCTCCAGAAGTTTTGAAGGAGTGCTAATCCGACAAAAAGTGCAATAATTGCAGGATACCAACCGAACCAGAGCGCCGGAATCAAGAGCGCAAAAAGTGCTAAATCTATCCACCACATAAATTGCGCTGCACCTTCGTCGCCACCCCGCCAATCTGATACTCTATGAGAATTCCGAGAAGCAAAGGAGGCTAAAAGAAAAAGCACGAAATACACACCCAAGACAAGCAGTGCTGTCCGTTTCGATTCATCTAAAGCTATAAGAATAGGTAATGCAACAGCTGTATTCTTGAGGATTGGTTGGAGGAAATCCTTACTGGCTTTATACATTCCTTCAAAACCCATTCCCTCGAAAACTAAACGGCGGAGTGGAGGAAATTGCACTGACTGCTTCAACGCGTTGCCGAGCAAGCGGGAAACTGCTTTGAGAGAGAACTCGTTCTGCCTATCTCCGTCCAACTTAGCTGGATAACCGAAGAAATTAATGATGTTAAACAGGTAGGGAATAATTGAAAACCAGAAAATGTCTGTGAAATTACCACGATAAAAAACTAAAGCACCTGCGATAAGGACAGAAACTGCGGAACCCATTTGAGACCAAGAACGCGTAAAGCCGTATATTTTTGTTTTTTCGTCCGATCTACCTTGCTCACGAAGCCAGTCAAAAATCATCGCCTTGTGTGTGCCGGTTCGAAACGCATCGCCTAATCCAAAGAAAAACATACCACAGAACAGCATCAGGATCGATTCGCTCACAGCAAATATAGCAAAAGAAGTGATATAGGCACAAAACGAAAAAATCATGGCGCGTCGTCTGCCATAAAGGTCGGCGACTGCACCGGAAGGTATTTCAAAGATGTTGGTGCATATCTCCCGAAATCCGATAAGAAGACCATACAAGAAATATGACACACCCTTCTCACGAAATGCTAAAAGCAGAAAATGCTCAAAGTAACGTTGATTTTTTAAGAATCCATATAGCGAAAAACGGAAGAGCATCGGTATGCGCATAAATTAACTTTCGCTATCTTACTGTTTCTCCCAGATTTGCACGTTATGTCTTGGCAAATCAAAAGGATATTGACCGTATTCAAGGATTGGGATACCGTTATCATCTACGGTGACAATAGCGTGGAGTTGGTGGGGAGAAACACTTGTGTCTACACGTTCAAGGAATTGCCACTTATCTCCTTCAGCGGTTATAAGCCTTATTTTTGTCCAGAGAATGCCTTCACCATCAGCGTATGTTCCATCTGATGTTTGTAGAATAGGTTGTGGATCTGCAGGCAGGGTAAAACTTTCACCGATTGTGGACGTTGAATTATGGTGAGTGTGTGATACCAATACCCACGTTCCCGGCACTGGAACCTCAACACCGTTCTGATCAACAGGCCATACATGGTCGCGTGCCTCCATCGGTGTTGGAGTTTCTATCTGAGAATCCATGACTTGCGGGATACGTTCACAGCCCGAAAATCCAATTACTAAAACAGTAATAGCCAATATAAAAGTGAGTCTTGTGATTGTTTTCATAAGCACGTTGAATTCCTTGTTTTTCAATAATTGTAGTGGTTGGCAGGGTATATCTGTTTGAGATTTTATAGACTTGCTGTAGAAGTTTCATTCGTGTAAATAACCATTTGTGATTTTTCTCTATCCGCTGCATACGCAAGACATGCTCGGATATCAGTCTCGGTTAAATAGGGAAAATCATCAAGAATTTCGTCTACTGTCATGCCCGAAGCAAGATAGTCTAAGACATCGTAAACGGTGATTCGCATTCCCCGAATACACGGTTTTCCGCCACGTTTTCCAGGTTCAATGGTAATAATGTCTCGGTAATTCATCTATACGACCTCCCAAATAGTTTTACAATTTCAGATATTGTTTCCAGTTAGCGGTGTTGATTTACTGCGATGATATTTGAAGTCTTACACCTAACTTACGTTATATTATACCACAATTTTCGTCAATTGTAAAATTTATTTTATCATTTGCTTAAATCGCACTTTTTGCTATTCACGAAAAGTAGTAAGTCAATAACGTTTAACCGACAGTCTTATCTTTTCGCTGGTGAATGATAACGCTATTCCCATCAGGGTCTTTGATTATCGCCCAAAAACATACTGCTGATTCCCCCAGAGGCGAATGTATATGTATCCCTGCTTGTTCTAATTCTTCTATGGTGGCTTTTACGTCTTCGACTGCAAGCGCGACTGTCCCGCCTCCGGGAGACGTAAAATCATAACCTTGTCCTAATACAAGCGTGCCAGGATTTATCTCAAATTCTGCCCATGTGCCTTCATGGACTAAACAGGCCAGCGGAATCCCAAGTACATCACGATAAAAAGCGAGCGATTTCTGCATATTGCTCACAGCAAAGAAAGTAAAGTCGATACCTAATACATTCAAAATTACAATCTCCTCTGCTTACTTTTACAATGATGTCCTAAGCAGCAAGTGTTTGAATGGGGTATTCACCACCGGATTCGGGGGCATTCCAGAACGGACTCCAATCGGTGGCTCGATCCTTTCCGATGTAAAGCGTCTTTCCGATAACTGCCCATGCTGTTCCATCGGATGTGAACGCAATACAACCCGTACTAATCCGGTCGGTGGATTCTTTGAGCTGATCGTTGAGTTGTGTCCAAGTCTCGCCGCCATTCTC
>JAPPMR010000013.1 GCA_028818995.1 Candidatus Poribacteria bacterium
GATCGTAGCACATTACAAAATCCTATCATTTTCCGATTGACTCTAAAAACTCTAATAATCTTTTTATAACATAAATACAGAGAAAAGATATGGAATTCTTCAGGTCTTTATACCGAACTCACGTTACAATATAGATATTTAAAAATATCTTGACGGAGAGCGTAAAAATAGTGTATCATTTAACACTGTTTTAATCTCCGAATTTCTAACAAATGTATTGTTTACTGGTATTTATAGGCGTGAATTGAGTAGCGATAGGACGCATGACGGAAAATGACATTCGGAAAAACCGTATTGAAGAAGCGATAGAACTCGCCGCACAGGCACACGATGGGCAATTTCGGAAAGGTACTAAAACCCCGTATATATCGCATCCGTATGCTGTCGGTCTTATGTTGATGGATGCTGGCTGTTCAGAAGCAGTTGTGATAGCAGGAATTTTGCATGATACGGTTGAGGATACCGACCTGACATTGGCGTGCATTCGGGATAGTTTTGGTGAACCTATCGCGGAAATTGTTGATGGATGTTCTGAAAATAAGTCTCTGCGGTGGCGGGAACGTAAGACCGAACGGATTGAAGCGTTAAAAACTGCAACCACAGAGGTTTGTCTCGTAACCTGTGCCGACAAACTTCACAATCTACGGACTGTGATTTCGGAATACGATGACATCGGTGATGTGGTATGGGAACGTTTTCACGGTGGGTTAGAAGCACAAGCATGGTACTATCAAAGTATTTTAGAGAGTCTGCGAACACATATAGAACGTAATGAAAAGGTCTCGTGTGACGGGCCTGTTCAGAAACAATTCGAGGTTTTATTCCAACAACTACAACAAGCTGTGATATATCTTTTTGAAGGGAGATAGCATGAAGGTTGCGTATGCTTTTCGGCGGTGTGCATCTTATCCATATAATGGTGGTGGATTACCCACCGATACCAAAAATCAACAACGATTTTTGCAAAAGGCGAAAGAGATCGGATTTGAAGGCATTGAACTTCCAACGATGAACCTGCCGGATGCAGAGATTGGGACACTTTGCACGCAGCTTGAAGATGCAGGCATGCCGTGTGTAGCAATACGGGGTGGCGGTGGTGCTGCTCATCCGCGTGTTGCTGCCGGGAATAAACAAGCGATGATAAATGCAGTTAATTTTGCTGCCAAAATAGGGGCAAACGTTGTAAATTCTACAGTCACTACGCCACCACGGGATCCGAACGGCAAAGGCACGTATCGTGGTGAGCCTGTCTCGCAAGGCTCAAGCCGCCAAGCAAGCACACTTGATTATGAACGGACAGCGGCAGCTATCTCTGAAGTAGCGTCAATTGCTGCGGATCAAGATGTTTCTATTTCCATTGAGATACATCAAAATTCAATTGTGGATAACAGTTGGTCAGCGTTACACCTGCTGGAGTTAATTGATGCTCCGAATGTCGGTATCAATCCAGACTTAGGCAACATCTACTGGACGTATGATATTCCAGAGGAATCGTGCGAAGATGCTATTGTAGCACTTGCATCGCATGTCAATTATTGGCATTGCAAGAGTCTCTACCGTGTGCATATACCAGATTTAGAAACTGCTATCTACGTTCAAGTGCCACTTCCAGATGGGGAAATTGACTATCGTTTTGCCATCGCTGCACTGTTAGATGCGGACTATGATGGATATCTCGCAATTGAAGGTGTCCGATATGGTGATCAGTTCCATCAAGATGGACGGAGTGTTGCGTATGTTAAATCCGTTATAGCGGATCTCAAGTCGTAAAACTAACTTTTGACCAAAATTTGATGAATACTGCTGAAACTTCTGCGTTTTGACCGACACCAAAATTATTTAATCCAGATATCCAAATTATTTCAATTTTAGACCTGTTCGATTCTACATCCCAAAATTATGACAAACAAGAAAATCCGTCTTACTGCAACTGTCAAATGTGCTGGGTGAGCGTCAAAACTTGCTCCGGGTGAGCTTTCACACATTTTAGAAAACCTGCCCAAGTCTACTGATCCGAACCTGCTTGTTGGCACAGAGACCTCTGATGATGCGGGGATATACCGTATTTCTGACGACCTTGCCCTTGTCAACACTGTTGACTATTTTACGCCTATCGTGGACGATCCGTATACATTCGGTGCGATCGCAGCGACAAATTCATTGAGCGATGTGTATAGCATGGGCGGCACGCCGAAAACTGCGTTGAATATTACCTGTTGGCCGAGGGATGACCTTGATCTCTCAATTCTCGGTGATATTGTGAGAGGTGGTGCTGAAAAGGCATCAGAAGCGGGAGCGGCACTTCTCGGTGGACATACGGTGGATTCACCTGAATTGATGTATGGACTTTCTGTAACTGGGGTTGTGCATCCTGAGAAGTTTGTCAAAAACTACGGCGCGCGTCCTGGTGATGTTCTCATTCTAACAAAAAATCTCGGTATCGGCATTCTCACGACAGGATTAAAATTCAACAAAATCAGTGATGAAGTCTTACCAGAATTGGTTGAATCAATGACACGGCTCAATGCTTCTGCGTCTGCGGTTATGTTAAAGTATGATGCATCCGCATGCACAGATGTTACAGGGTATGGATTGTTAGGACATGCATCAGAAATGGCAGCGGGCAATGATGTACGTTTAAAAATAGATAGCAGTGCAGTTCCATACTTTGAAGATGCGCCAGCACTTGTTGCGAAGAAGACTTATACGCAGGCATATCTTGCGAATACTAAGTTCCTCTCGGACAAAGTTTCGTTCAGTTCGTCGGTTTCGGAGGAGATGCGGCATATTTTGATGGAAGCAGAAACGTCAGGCGGATTGTTATTTGCGTTGCCAGCAGAAAATGCTGATGCAGCAATAAAAGATCTTCGCGCTGTTGATTGTCCTGAAGCCTCTGTTGTTGGTGAAGTCATTGCAGAAGATGCTGCATATATTGAGGTGCATTAGAATATTTGCAAAATGGTGACTTTATATGACAAAATATGAGTTGGCAAAGCAGATTCGTGCAGTAGCATATCTTACAGGTGAATTCAAGCTGCGTTCAGGTAAAATTAGTAATTTCTATTGGGACAAATATCGGTTTGAAAGTGATCCATTATTGCTAACTGCAATTGCAGTGGAGATGGCAAAATTACTACCAGTAGAATGTGACGGTTTAGCAGGATTGGAATTAGGGGGGATTCCTCTTGCGACTGCAATCTCTTTACAGACCGGAATCCCTTGTTTTTACGTCCGTAAAGAGGCAAAAACTTACGGCACATGCAATCTCGTAGAAGGAGGTGTAAAAGAGAAGAACTTACTTGTTGTGATAGAAGATGTTATTACGAC
>JAPPMR010000769.1 GCA_028818995.1 Candidatus Poribacteria bacterium
GTGTATCCGTAGAAACGTGCATGATGAAGTTTGCTGAAACGCTTGAACTTACACTTGATGATACAGAAATTGCTTCTTTGATTGTGTGTCTTGGCAATGCTTTTTTAGCGTCTCCGCCTATTCTTATTTCGCATATTAAGCCTGTCCTGGCAAGACTCAGTGAAAATTATCCGCTGGGAATTATCTCGGACTCGGCACTGACACCGGGAAGTTATGCGCGGCAACAAATGGAACGTGACGAAATTTTGCAATACTTTTCAGCATTCACATTTTCCGATGAAACGGAGCGGACAAAGCCTGAAGTTGTGCAGTTCAATTCTACCTTGAAGCAGCTAAACGCTGAACCAGAATCGGCGGTGCATATCGGGGATATTGTGCGGACAGACATTGTCGGTGCGAAAAACGCTGGCATGAAAGCAATTCGGTTCGCAGGATTCAATAAAACAGAAACAAACGATACACTTAGCGATGCAGTGATTGATGATTATCGACAGCTGGAAGACACTATCGCTGAGCTTTCAAAATAAACAGATAATATTTATACATCGCTGTAGACGCGGTTTGAAACCGCGTCTATTAGGGTGTTTGTGTATTGGAGGTAAACGATGAAAAATGTATTGGTCACAGGTGGAACCGGTTTCATCGGAAGTCGAGTTTGTGATGCCCTCTACGAAAAAGACTATGCGGTGCAGGTGGTGTCTCGGGACCCCGCACGTGCCAAAACAAAATTACAATCCGTCCAAGAAATCTACGCTTGGAATCCTGAAACTGAACAACTCCCTTCAGAAGCAATATCAGATGTGCAAGCCGTAATTCACCTTGCAGGTGAATCAATAGCCGGTAGGTGGAACGCTGAGAAAAAACGAAGGATACGGGACAGTCGTATCCTATCTACCCGAAACCTTGTTGCTTCCTTTGCGGATGCCGATACTAAACCTGATGTGCTTGTTTGTGCTTCAGCAATTGGGTTATATGGTGATAGCGGAGACGAAAGTTTTACAGAGGAATCATCCGCAGGTACTGACTTTCTGGCAGAAGTTTGCCAAGAATGGGAAACGGAATCACATAAAGCGAGCGAGTATGGTATACGCGTTGTTTCGGTCCGTATTGGACTTGTGCTTGGTTTAGGTGGTGGACTTTTAGAGCAAGTGCTTCCACTCTTTAAAATAGGTGTCGGTGGCAAACTCGGAAGCGGTAATCAGTGGATGTCGTGGATTCACGTTGATGATGTGGTTGGCATTGTGCTACATGCTTTGGAAAATGAAAGCATTAGCGGAGCGTTGAATGCAACAGCGCCCACTCCTGTCAGAAACATTAAGTTCACGAAAACGCTTGGTGCAGTTCTCCGAAAGCCTGCGATTTTTCCAGTCCCCGCGTTCGGATTAAAGTTAATAAAGGGGGAATTTGCGGACTTTGTCGTGCTGAGTCAGAACGTCCTCCCTGAAAAAACAGAGGCAAGCGGTTACGAATTTCAGTATCGCACGCTTGAATCTGCCCTCAAGGATTTATTGTAAATCGGTGTATTTCAACAACAAACAATGAAAATTCGCGATGTTTTGCTTTCTGAATACGGAAAAGCCTCGAGTGTTCCATCTCCAGTGAACCGAATGATGACCCATTTTGCTATCGGTTTTCGAGATGGATACGATATTAACCTTGGCGTGGGGTATGTCAACGAAAACACAATCCCACGCCAACAAATTCAGACAGCTTGCGAAGCAGTTCTCTCAAATCCTGAAAAGTATCGAGCATCCCTCAATTATGGCGGTGCGCAAGGCTCTCCAAACCTGATTGAGTCAATCAGAAAATTCCATATTGACAACCAAATCGGTGGCATAACACAAGACACCTTTTACACAAGAGATATTGTCATTGGTGCTAACGGCGCGACCAGTTTGTTGGAAAGTATCACACATTTGCTCCCTGCTGGCATCGTGGTAACAGCTGATCCGATGTATTATATCTATTGTAACGATCTTGAAAGGAAAGGCTTTACCGTTGTCGCAGTACCGGAGGACAATCAGGGACTTCAAACCGATCTTTTGATGGCAAAACTAAAGACGTTGGGAAGTGGAAAAGAGACTATTCAGTTTTTCTATGTTGTGACGGTTAACAACCCGAGTTGCACTATTTTTTCAAATCGCCGAAAAAGGGAACTTGTTGAGATTGTAACCGAACTTTCACACGAAGTAGGACGAAAAATCCCGCTCTTTTTTGATAATGCTTACCGCGACCTTGTGCATGATGACACCGTTGAACCTCTGGAATCTGCGCTATGCTACGATGAACTCGGTCTTGTATATGAGATTGGAACGTTGTCAAAGATACTTGCCCCTGGCTTACGCATCGGCTACCTTATCGGTCCAAAGGGAGCGTTCCTTGACAGCATCATCCAGCGCACAAGCGACATCGGTTTCAGTGCACCGCTTATCAATCAGGAAATTGCGAGTTATCTGCTTGACAACGGTATTGAAGCACAAATTGAGAAAGTCAATAATGGATATAGGGAGAAGGCGAAACAGGTCAGAACGTGGATGGCAGAATTGCTTGGCGATGACGTTCAAGAATGTCGTGGTGGGAGTGCAGGTTTCTATTATTACCTGACACTTGCGAACATTAATACCAATACAAACTCCGATTTTTTTAAGTTTTTGACCCGAACAACCGGGCATGCAGACATAGACGGGCCTCCACGTAATCCACATCCCAAAGTGATTTACATTCCCGGCGAATACTGTGTCCATCCGAATGGTGAGATGGTTGACATCGGTAAACGGCAGTTTCGTATCTCTTACGGGTTTGAGGAACTACCGCAGATTCATGCTGCGTTGAAATACATGAAAGATGCGATAGATTATAGTCATGAGAAATTGTAATCTTGGCAAACTCCTTTATCGCCTGAATCAAGGTTTTAGGATTACGGGATTTTCACGATTTCAGAAAGGCTTGACTTTTATCAAAAAATAACGTATTCTATACCTAAATTATATGATCCGTGTACTTAGCAAATACTTACAAAATTATATTTGAAATTAAACAATTGAGTATGTTAAAATATATCGAAGTGTTAATAAATATCACACTCGGTAATCAATAGCATGCAAAATGAAAGGACTACCGAGTTGGAATGGCCAGACTTTTATCCAGAAAACTGTCCGCCTGGGGGAGCTGAACAAGCCTCTGGTACAGTTTACCATCTTGTGCAACACGATCCACCGCAAGCAGAAGATTTCCTGAACCAAACATCAGAATCAGTGGGGTTTCCGTTTATACTGATCCGAAAGATATTCCTCGACTCTTTGAGCGACTCAAGAACA
>JAPPMR010000495.1 GCA_028818995.1 Candidatus Poribacteria bacterium
AAAACTTGTCTTAACTTTGCTAAATTTTGGTCTAAATAAACGGTAGCACTTCAGAATACCCGTTTCTTGCTCTACAGTGCTATAAGAATTGGTAGGATGTGAACGAACCGTGTTCAGATTCAGAATGAGCTGACTAGAGGATAAGCCATTAGCGGTTAAATTTTTCCTCAACCATGCTTTATTTAGTACCACTTTTGAATGTGCTATCCGCAGAATATAGTCAAGCACATTTCTCGCCCGATTCTGCGACAATTCCATATTGTTAAGATAGGCTTCATTACCTGTGATTTGATCGAACCATTCACTGGAGGTATGACCTTCAATACGAATCTCAGCGATACCATCTTTATATTCGGGCTTGGTTAAAATAGCAATGTACCGCGGAAAAAAATCACGCAAAACATTTTTAAAGGCATTCGGAACAGTGGCATCTCCTTGCATAAATGGTTTTTTGAAACGGATAGATAGAGTTGCCATATCCAAATGACCTTGCCATTTCATCTGAAACTGTTGTTTTTTAGTTGGAGTACCCTCAAATTCTGTTTGCAATTCTTCAGACAAATCCGCCTGCAAATTTGTGTAGGCATGAAGGAGTTGCTCAATATTATCCCGCATCGCACGAATTCGATCAGTTTTGTTGTTAGCATTCACCATATAACTAATTGCAATAAAGAGAAATATCACCATCAGCCCTGCCATTACATCAGAGATGGAAACCCAATGTTCTTCAGTTTCTTGTCCGGGCATATTAAACAACTTGCCGAGCATCCAATAAATTCCCTTCTGGGATGATCTTTGGTGCGATTAATATGAAATTTATCATACAAATGGTATCCCTGTTCATCCGTGATAACATAACAAAAGATGCGTTACTAGCGAAAATTCGGATCGGCTTGGTTACGTCCAGCTATGCTAACAAGTCTATGAAGTTCCTCAGTTAATGGGGTGTAATCATCAACAAACTTCTCGGAAAGTGCCGCAAGTTTTCCAGCTAATGATTCCAAGGATTCTGTCAACCCTGCTTCCAGTGTTGTCTCCAGTGCCTTGAAGTTTGACTGCAACTGTTGGGTAAGACGTAATAGTTCTTGTCGCTGCTGATCCATGCTAGACTGAGACCCATTAACGGTGTTTGAAACATTCGTCATTATACCGTCAATCTGTTCGGAAACATGGTTTATGGTTGTTTGAAGCGTACTTGAGTGAGCACTTAGTGCCGTGCGTTGTGTCTCCATACTCGCCTGAGAATCTGCAATAGCAGTGGTAACTGCATCCCTAAAGCCATTCGTGACTTCGTTTAAAGTGCCTTCCAATCGCTGCGTGAGTTCTTGTGTGAAACCGCTGGTTAACTGAGTAATATAATTGGCACTTTCCTTAAAGGTGCTGTCAAGTTGAGATCCGATATCATCTATGGTTTTCTCAAAGTGTTGACTAGCAGTTCCTATGGCATTTTCAAGTTCGCTGAATTGCCTTATTAATGCCTCCTGCTGCTGATTCATGCTATCGTGAGTTTGAGCGATGGAAGTTTCAACAGACCCTGAAAAACTTGTCGTTAATTCGTTCAAATCTTGGGTAGTTTTTTCGACAGTCGTCTGAAGATGTCCGGTTTGTTCTGCTAATGCAGCGCGCTGTATTTCGACACTTTCATGTGAATCTGTAATTGCTGTTTGAACAGCACTCGAAAAATTTGCCGTGAGTTCGTTTAACCGATTTTCAATAAGCGGTAACGCTTCAAGTGCTCTTTGGCGTAGTTCGCTGAAAGCATCTAATTGATCGTTTAGAGTGTGAAGAATCGGATCCAGCTTTTCAGTACAAGTAACAATACTCTCGCTCCGAGATGAAATTGTGTTTGACGATTCGGCTATTAACGCGACCGATTCTCTGGATTTTTCAATACTTTCCGCTGCAACCCGAAATTCATCAGCAAGTTCTTCCATCTGTTGACGATACTGTTCCTGCCATGTCACGGTTTTACCAACAGCTTCGTTTAACTGCTTAAAGTTTTCACCGAATTGCTCAGTGATCTTGGCGTTAAAATCCTCAATGACTGTTTTAAGTGCCTCAATTAATTCATCGGTAGCAAGTTTTGCAACACTCTCAGCAACGTTCCTTGAAAATACTTGGAATTCATCTATCAGTAAATCATGCTTAGTGGAAAAGGTCGTTGCTAAATTTTCTAATTGTGTCCTAAGAACACTTTGGCCATCGGTGAATGCAGCTTGCAAATTGGTTAACTTCTCACGCGTTTGGTTACCCTCTTCCGTTTGTAAGTTGATGAGATTGTCATGTTTTTCTGCGATAGTTGAGGTTAAGTGATCATGCTTCTCTGAAACGGTAGTTGTTAAGCCCTGTAATTGTGCGATAGTCTCATTTTGTCCACCAGTAAGAGACGTATGAATTCCAGTAAGATCTTCTTTAATACCACCTAATACAGCACGGGTTTCTCTACCTTCCTCTCTAATTGCTGTATTCAACGTCACCATTTGTGCTAAGAGGTTAATTTCGCCTGATGTTTGAACATTTGTTAGCGTATCTCCTAACTGAGCAGCTAAGTCTTTAATTGCTTCTTGGCTTGGATCGATTCTTTTTTGTGTTTGACGTAACCCGTTCCATTTCAGAATAATCGCTGACAAAATACCAACAAGCGAAGTTAAAAAAGCAAGTTTAAGCCCGCCTAATAAACCCGGGATGCTCTTTTCAATATTCCCAATATCAAAAGCCAGAAGCCCGATAAAGATGCCGAGGAAGGTTCCAAAAATACCGATAACGGTTAAGATTGAAGCCCATGCATTTGTATAAATATGCCAAGATACTTGCTTAGATAAGTTACGCCAAGCCCGTCCAAATATCAAGAATTGGATGATAAGAAATATAAGAACTATTTGTGAAAGCCATTCCTGAAGCCTTCCAAAATCGAAATTTTCCATAGAAACCCTCCCTGAAAATCCTATAATCTGCAAGTATAACACAAAACCAGACAAAACCCAACAAGATATTGCAACTCTGAAAGTCATTCAGTTTTCGATTTTACTCCCGTTCACTCTTCACAAGTTCAGATTGTAGGTTAGGTTGAGCGGTGAAAGTCAAAAAACCTTACCATGTATGCGATGAATTTTTGCTTTCAATATCGCATCCGAATAGATAGCCATAGCGAAACCCAACACCCAAACGCTGACAATGTGAGGATATGTTGAGTTTCACTCGGTTTTTGATAATTTTAGGTTTTCGGTAAAATTGAAAGTTATTTTCTATGTAGAGTTTTCAGTAATATCCCGTTCAACCCAACCTACAACTGAATCAAATCGATGGCTTA
>JAPPMR010001020.1 GCA_028818995.1 Candidatus Poribacteria bacterium
TACAGCTTCTGTCAACGTGTCCAATTTTGCAACGGTAGCATTTTGTCCTTCGTTAAGTATAGTTTGAATATCGGTGAGTGCGGTTGTAGTTCCGTTTAACTTATCGCGAGTTTGTGTTCCTTCTTCTTTTTGGCTAGTGATTACTTGATTGTGCTTATCAGATACGGTTTCCGTTAAGTTTTGCAATTGCGTAACAATATCAGTTTGCCCATTTTTAATTGTTGTATTCAAAGTCACTAGTTGTGCAAGTAGGTTAGTTTCCCCGGACGTTTCAATACCTTTTAAAGCATCAATGAATTCGTTGCGTTCTACTTCAATTGGAGTTTTGCCTTTTTGAAATTTTTTAGCAAGAGGTGATATTAATCCTTTTAAAAGAAGCGCGGATCCGATTCCTACGATAGACGTTCCAAAAGCGATCTTAAGCCCATCCAATAATTTCGATATACTTTCCTGCATCTTGTCAGAATCATTACTGATAGTAAATTCTTGAAGACCAACGAAAATACCAATGAAAGTTCCTAAAACACCAACGATAGTTAAAATAGAAGCCGCAGTATTAGTATGTGTATGCCAACCTTTATTTTTCCATAAAATATATAACACCGTCAAAAAAACAACTACCTGAAAACATACGTATCCAATTGTAAAAGAATCCATTAAACCTCCTTACAGATTTTATAATTTGCAAATATAATACAATATCAACATTAGACTTAGGCGGGTTGAGTGATAAAAACCAAAGTCTATCAAATTTTCGTGGCATTATAAGAAGTGGCAGCATTGATAAACGCTTTAAATAATTTCTCTGCATGTCCACGAAGTTCTGGTTCTTTCAGCATGCGTTCTGGATGATATTGCACACCTATTACAAAACGTCTTGATGGAACTTCCATAGCTTCAATAATACCTTCTGTGTGTGCTGTCTCAACAAATCCTTCACTAATCCTATGCACTGCTTGCTGATGCGCTGAGTTGACTAAGGCTCGGTTTTCGTTTACGATCTCGCTCAACCGACTATGAGGTTCAATATTAATTTCATGCCGAGAATCCTTCCCTTTTTTCTTCTTATGCATACGTGCTTTTCCAGGATATACCAATCGTATGTCTTGATAGGGGAACCCTCCCGTTGCCACACTCATAACTTGGATACCGCGACAAATTCCGAAAACGGGAATGTCGGCTTCCAGCGCCTTTTGACATAATCGAATTTCTAAGGCATCACGAGATTTGCTAATAGTGTTAAATTTTTTCTTTCGCGTCTGATAGTAACATTTTGGATCAATTGCACCACCACCTGGCAGTAGTAGCCCGTTAATTTTTTCAAGGTATTCAGGAATAGATTCCAAATGTTCTGAAATTGATTTTTCTAACGAAACAAACAGTTCGGGTTCTCCGCCAAACTTTCTAATTGCATTGATATAATCTGTTATTTTATCACGCTCTTTACATGTGATTCCAATTACAGGTTTCATATCTAAAAATCTCCTTATAGTTGTTACCGCTGGAGCGATGTATTATGCGAAGTTATACACCGCTTGCGGTAATTGGTTCCATTTCTTTTATGTGTTACGAGATACTGTTTCAGTGAACAACAAACCAATCTGATAGGTGTGCAGAGTTCTGATGACGAATATAACATGAATTGAGCGGGAAATCAATAGAATTCAAATTCATCAATCCAACGGGAACAACGGCCGCCGAACATGCTGATACGAAAAATGCAGCGGATTCACAGCAGTCAATCCAGGTGTATCCACCTCGATTATTTTCCCCGCTATCGGTTCATAAGCAGCGCGATATGCAATTGCGGCTTTGACAACAATCATCCGCATCGCTTCTGGATTGATACCGAGACTCAGCAACTGCTGTAAGCTAAACGGTGTTTGACGGTTACTTGACAGCACCACTAACGAGTCGCCTACTGCCACAACAGATGTTAACCCTTGATTGTGATATTTTTGTCCGCCGTGACGTGGTTCTGTTTCAATAAAATGTCCATCATGAATTAAGCGGACTTTACCCTGAATTGTAACAGGTTTACCGTGCAGTTTATCTGTCTTTCCACCGACCAGTAACGATACTTCACTGCCAACATCTGCCTGAATACAGGTTTGCACACTTTCAGGATCACACAGAACTACGACAAATCCTGATGCTTTTTGTCGCAACAACTCCGCCAGAATGAAAGTGCTGTCCCCGGGTGAACCTCCGCCAATATTATCACCCATTTCAACAAGAATTACCGGATATTGATCGCTTGAAATTGCTTGCTGTACAGCGTTAGCAGCATCGGGCAAATTGAGTGTTAATTGGTCGTGGACATTCCACAACATATCTGTTAACCGATTAGCCTCTGTTTGTGCAAGTTTTGGGTTATCGTCCGCTACGACAACAAAGGATGGACCTATCTCATGGACATCTGCATAAGGATATCCAGCTGCAACGTTTGCTACAAGAACGTTAGAATCGGTTTCAAGTTGTCGAGCCGCGTTCAGAATAGAACACATCGGTTCAGCACTTGTATTTTGATATAGGATATTGAGAATCATAGGTGGTTTAGCAAGCACCTGCGTAGGTATTACCTCTTTTCTGAAAATACGCATCATCAATTCTGCTGCCTGTAACCCACGTTGCCGTTGATCAATGTGCGGATTTGTTTTGTATATTACAAGTGCTGTTGAATAATCAACCATCTGCTGGGATACATTTGCGTGATGGTCAAGTGTAACAACAATAGGCAAAGATTCTCCAAAGATTTCTCGCAGTCTTCGCAACACTTCACCATCGCCATCAGGATAACTCTCTACCACCATTGCGCCGTGCAGTGCAAGCAGTAATCCATCCAGTTTCGGTATTGCTTTGAGTTGTTGGATTAGGATATCAGTGAGTTTATCAAAGGTGTCATCAGTTACAGGGCCAGCAGGTGTCGCGGCAGCCATTAAAGTCGGATGTGCTGTGTAACCATGCTGTTCAGCACCTTGAATAAACCCGCCCATTTCGTGATGTGTCCCCTTCCAAACCACTAATAAATCTTCTCCAATAGTGTGAGAAAATGCCTCAAAGTCCGTTGGTGTATCACTAAACGTATTAGATTCGTGCATGATTCCACCGATAGCAATCGTAACCATAATGATTCCCCTTTGAAAATTCAATCTGTGAAAGTGGTTCTGTTCTAAAATATCGTATCTGAATATTCTAAAGACTAAATATAACGTGAGTTCGGTATAAGCAACTTTCAGAATCGGCAGAATATGCCTCCTAAAAACTATTGTTATTTTGTATACTAAAATAATACCGAATTTTTAGAGTC
>JAPPMR010000859.1 GCA_028818995.1 Candidatus Poribacteria bacterium
TCATACCGTACGGTATGATTTAAGTTGTAACGATTTCCGAAACTCAGTAGTACCGACCACCGAATCGCAACCACTATTTTTGAAATGAGATTTGACATTTCTCCGTGATACATGCTATCATAATCGCAGCAATGCCGGAGGTGCAATCTTATGAACCAAAAGAGACCACAACGTTCCTTCTTCAAGAAAAAACAGGTAAAAGCGATGATTGTGTGGTATATAATACTACTCGCGGGCATCCTAATTTTAGCGTGGAAAATGCAAGATATCATTTCGCTATTTGGAGTCTAACATACTAAGGTTTGACAATTTCTGTTAGTTTCATGTTGAATTTTCAATTGTTTTCCCGTTTTCCAGGAGTTTCGTGTAGGATCGTAACCTATACAAAGAAAAAGAAGCATATTAGAGCAGCCCCAGAGGGGCGAAATGTATATAGAACGCACGGATCACCCTCCTAAAGCCCCAGAGGGGCGAAATGTGTACAAATTTCTTATATAGATAGAACGTCGTTTTCAACCGAATCTACCGTATCAGAACCTTAGAAATTGTCCAAAGATTTGTAATAATTACAGTATACAACGCGTTTACAAAGCGTGCCGCCAGCAGGTATCTACATGATTATATATTCACTATAGCAACAACTTTCAATATACAGAGGAGAAATCACAACCATGTCCTATTTAAATCCGTTACGGCAAACATTGAAGGCAACGCATATCACAACATTGGGGATACTGCTCTGCCTCATGGCATTACCGATTGCCGTCCCTGCACAAGACAAACTCATCATAATATCACCCCATCCAGAAAGTATTGAGTCCGAATTCGGCAATAATTTTGAAAAATGGTATCAAGCACAGACAGGCAGAACCGTCAAAACAGATTGGCGAGATGTCGGCGGCACTTCATCCAATTATCGGTTTATTGAATCCGAATTTAAGCGCGTGCCAGAGGGTATCGGCATAGATATTTTCTTCGGTGGTGGTACCGACAGTTATCTCCGTCTGGCTGAATTAGATTTGTTAGCTTCCTACAAACTGCCCGATACCCAATTAGCGCAGATTCCGCAATCATACCATGGAATTCCTGTCTACGATGCCAACCATCGGTGGTATGGTGCTGCGTTATCAAGTTTCGGCATTATGTATAACGATCAACTGCGTGAGATGCTCAAATTGCCGAAAGCCACAAAATGGGAGGATTTGGGAGACATCGCCTTAATCAATAATATTGGTGCTGCCGATCCAAGAGAGAGTGGGAGTGCCCACATGATGTATGAGATTATCCTTCAGACACACGGATGGGAGAAAGGGTTTGCGCTCCTCACGAAATTGGGCGGAAATGTGAAGAAGTTCTCTGCTGGTGCCAATGTTATTCCAAGAGATGTTGGCGCGGGTCAAGTGATTTACGGGTTAGCGATTGATTTTTATGCTTATAGTCAAATCGCAGCACTCGGTCCTGAAAAAATCAAATATGTTCTACCAACCGATGGGACTGTTGTCAATCCCGACTCCATCGCAATTCTCAAAGGTGCACCGAACATGGAGATAGCGAAAAAGTTTATTGAGTTCGTTCTGTCTGAACAAGCACAAAAACTGTGGATGCTACGCGACACGGATGATGAGGGACCAAAGTGGAAAGGCGGACTCAATCGCGCCAGTGTACTGCCCGCGCTCTATGACGAATTAGGGGATCGGTGTGTTGTGACAAACCCGTTTGACTTGAAATCATCACCGTTTCCTTATGATGCTGATAAAGGGAGTGCCCGGTGGGATATTGTCAACGATCTTTTCGGTATTCTCATCATCGATTCACATAAAGACCTTGTTGATGCGTGGAAAGCAATTCGCAAGTGTAAAGATGCTGAAAAACGGGATGCAGCAATCGCAGCACTGGTAGAGATGCCGTTAACAGAGGAAGAGGCGATGAAAGTTGCCGCTGATAAATGGGAAGACCCCATCTATCGCAACGAGAAAATCAAAGAGTGGGGACAATTCGCCAAGCAGAAATTCAAAAAAGCAAAAGATTTAGCGAAGTAATTGCAAAGTAGCAGGCAAACGTTGTAAGTGAAATTCGGCTTAAGGATTTTTCAAATATGAGAAACCCTTTTAGTCCCGTAGGGACGCTATGTTTATAGAAACGCAGGTAAAAGTATTTGAACCCCGTAGGGGTGGCATATATTGCGTAAAACACATACCGCTCCTACGGAGCTCAAGAAATGGTGGCAACTTCTTCTATAAACATTCCGCCTCTACGAGGCTATACGCAACAAAAATGAATTTTTCCTTAAGTTGACAGTTACGGATTTTGCTGCGCTCTACCCAACCTACGCAGTTTTCTATCCTCTTTTGGAAAAAAGATAAACAAACCCGATAAGTCCACCCACGACAATAACGCAATACACCGTAATATATGCCCACACATGAATCAGATAAGCGATAATAAAGACTGAAATGAATCCCACCATTGCGAGATTCATATAGATAAAATAGCTACAACCCATACCACGTTTTGGGTTAATTTCTTCAGAGAATGGTAAACCTGATTCCGGTTTTGGGTGAAACAGGACATTATATAGCACAAAAATTAGAGTCGGTAAAACATATAAAATCCCTGCTGCCTGCCAAAAGACGATAGCAATAACGCACAGCAAAAGTGTAAACGGGACAACAGCATAGAGCATAGTAGTTATCTGTAAGCCGCGCCACAAATCAAGAGGTGCTGTAAGCGGTATAATCCTAAACATCCAGGATGCTTTCCAATGTTCCGAATACCTGCCAACAGTAGCAAGGAACATGCTCACGAAGCCCACACCGAAAAAACTGGACATGAAAAAAAATGAGAGATTTAGTCCGGGAATGTACGACTTCATCATCCATCCCAGATAAAATGTTTCTGCCTGTGTTAGGATAACAAAAAAGCCTATAGAACCGCCAAGCATACCTAATATACCTTGTAGCATCCTTTTATCTCGGTAGAAATATACTGAACTCATACAAAAACCAGCACGGATAACACGGTTTTTAATGATTTTCGCAAACCGAGGGATTTTCACTCTTAACTTCTGTTTTTGCTTCGTATCAGATTCTATTAGGTAGGAAAGGTATTTTGAATATGTTTTAGCAATGCTTTGAAGTGGCACAAGGAATAAGAAAGCGGTTGAAATAACGGCAAGTGCAGTTAAAATCAGAAAGCGGACCTCTATTTGCCCAAGTACGACTGAGACTGTGCCAGCAAACCAACCGTTCGGAAGTACATAAAGCCATTTTGCAGCGGAGGAAAACATCTCCATAACGTTGTCTTGCGG
>JAPPMR010000117.1 GCA_028818995.1 Candidatus Poribacteria bacterium
GATTCAATGTTTGCATTACCAACCCACCGTGGCTGGCACGCAATTCCGCAACGCGTCGCGGCTTACCCTTTCCCGAAGCAACCCGCTACGACGACCTTTACAAATACGCGCTTGAGCAGTGCTTGGCGCACTGTGGATGGGTCGCAGCAATTATTCCAGAGGCGTTCATTCGGAGTGGTCTGTTTCGACAACGGTTGCACGATTTCATCTCCTTAGTCCCACAAACAGAAGATCCGACGACAGAAAAACATAAAACAAGAGATACTTCCTATATGTTTGAAGATACCGAACATCCAGTGGGTTTGGCACTGTTTGCACCGGACGCGACATCAGACGTTAGGGTATGGCGCAACAATCAGTTTCTCGGTGGGATCCGTGAACTGCAGACACACCTGCCCCAATCTTCCAACAATCGTAGCATTGTGTTCAACGACCCGAACGGAAACCTCGGACTCATTGCTATAGATAACACCGTTTCTGCCTCTATCCGTTTCTGTCCACCAGAGGAACTGAAGGACTATCCTATCCGTGTCCATTGCCGTTCCATTACAAAAATTGGCGTGCCGTGGCGTGTGGACATAGATATGCTCAATGCGCGCTTGGCAACAATCCGCGAGAAAACCCACGATGTTTTCTTGACAGCATTCAAAGGCATACGCCGCGATGGATGCTATCGACGACGGTTAGATTGGGCATTAGCGCGATCAATTATTGATGTGAAAAATCAACGTCTACAACTTGAAATGAACATGGAGTAAAAATGAACATCCAACCACCAGACTATGACAGAGCTGAACAGGAATTAAGGGAAAAAAACAAACTTGAAGTTAGAGATCTGTTAGACAAACAAGATCCTGGCCTTCTGCGCCGGATACGTACATTTACAGACAATTATGGTTTCGACGAAGCAGTAGTCCGCCAAAAAATAAAAGATGATTTCATGTTTGCTTGCTGTTTCGCAAAAAATCCAACAAGAATGGGAGTTCATGAGAAAGAAGCGGAAAAATATTTACGCATGTTCGATAACTTAATCAGATCTTTCACTACGTTACCATCGCATGGAAAAAATGCAAAGTATATTGACCAAATGGGTAATATAGTTACAGGAAAGAAACCAGGTGAAGTTAAGTCATTAGATTTTATGTGGGTAGCGGGTAATACTAACATTAAATGTTTTGCAGCACACAAGTTTACGCGTGAACCAGGAGGTAGTCAGGACCATCAGCGCAATGAACTTATCACACTTCTACGAATGTTCCAAAATTGTAATGACGAAAATATGGCTTTTTTCGCAATATGCGACGGGCCCTACTACAATGAGCAAAATTTATCTCGTTTGCGCCAACATGTCCGAAATGAACCGCCTTATAGTTTTGCATGTCCTATTGGTGATGTTCCCGAAAATGTCGAGAAATTCCTAATAAAGAATTAGGCGAAACAAAACTAAGGTTTAGTTATTAAACAGACGATGACATAATTAGCGAAAGGAAGAAAGAAAATACATGAGCAAAAAATTTATCTGCCTATTCCTACTAATAGTATTTATCACCGTTGCGGGCTGCGTCCCTGGCGATGGTAAGCACACCACCGAGAAACCCGCTGGATTTTTCTGGGGAATCTGGCATGGATGGATCGCACCAATCTCATTGATATGGGGAATTTTTAATCCAGACATCCGTGTCTATGAACCCCAAAACACAGGGTGGTGGTACGATCTTGGGTTCTACATCGCGATTATCAGCGGCTTTGGCGGTATCTCCTTTACGCGGCGCAAACGTAACAAGACTGTGGTAAAGAATAGCAATAATTCTGAATAGAGATTTCAGGGAGATTTGAATGTTAATAACACAAGACGATATCCAACCTATTGGAGACGAAGCAACACTGTTGCATTTTTTGGAAGAAAAACTGAACTTGCCTATTCCGGAAGGTTTAGCCCTTGAGGATATTACCACAAAATTTTCAAACTTTGCCCTGGGACTAAACAAAACGATCGCGGATCAAACCTTAGATTGTCAAGAACTCAGCGTATTACTTGGGAAACCTTCGGGTATTTTTCTTACCCGTTTTAACAACAGATCGGACTATCCAAAAGCACTGCGCGCTATTGCTAAAGGCTTGGATGGACTGGGACGCAATCCAGTAAATTTGCGTTTCATCTGTATGAATGAATACTTTCAACCTTTTGCTTTCGCTTACTTCAACGATTCTGAATTGAAGGACTGGCAGACAGCGGTGCTAAATATTCTCGCTTGGACACAGGAAAATACGCATATCCACACCAGTTGGGCGCATGAACTCCCAGCAAGTTTTGTCGATGAGGAACCGACAGATGAGTTTGAAGATAACCTTGAAGAAAAAAATGAAATTAATGAGCTCAGTGTAACCGAATCACCCTCAGGTTACAGTTTGTCAACCAAAGTGGAAACTATTGGAACACCATTAGGTATGCTTGAAAAAATTTCTGCGGGTATCACAACTAGTTATGACAAGGCATTCATTATAGACGCAAGGACTCGTGATCATCTACTTGCTAAGGCTCCTAATAGCATTGAACTTATGAAGCGCTCACCTCGAATTAACCGAAAATGGATATGTGAGCCAAAATATTTAATCGGAATTCTGAGCAGTCACATCAAGCAGTGGCCTTGGGCACATGTAAGAAACGAATTAGCAGCTGAGCGTATTTTTGAAAAAGAATATCCTGCAATTCATGCTCACCTATGTCTCCATAAAGATGGATTAAAGAAGCGTAGCCCAAGCGTTCAAGGGAAATTCTATTGGGAGATGTCAAACAAGAGACTTGATCCTATACCCAAACATCCCGAAATTATTTATCCTCTTTATCCTACTGTCATGCAAGCGGTCTATGACCCTTTGGAAGGAATCCCAACAAGTTCCTTCTGTATCATACCAACGACAGATCTTTCCTTACTTGGAATTTTAAACAGTAATTGTTTCCAGTGGTACGCAAAAACCAATTACTTAAAACCGATAGGTAATCAGTTAAGTAATCAGTTAGCTTTAACGAAAAAAAACATGCAGAACTTTCCAATAGCCCCACGAACAGAAAGGCAAAAGACGGAACTATCAGATTTAGTCCAGCAAATACTTGATGCTCCCAACAGTCCCAACGTTCCCAATCTCGAAGAAGAGATAAACATGTTGGTATACGACTTGTATGAATTAACACCCGCAGAAATCGCCTTGATAGAGGAGGAAATCAATCCATGAAAGTCTTAGTCATCGGAGGGACGGGCAACATTAGCCGTGGGATTGTTGCTGCGTTGCAAAGCCGAAACCATG
>JAPPMR010000605.1 GCA_028818995.1 Candidatus Poribacteria bacterium
AGTCCTTCTTATCGGATGCAGTCAAAAGACAAGCACGCCAGAGATCCCTCAAATGACATCGCTCACTGGGACAATTGTTGAAATTGACGATCACGGCAACGCCGTGACCGATCTGGAAATTGCTCCGTTTACCGAACGCGGTTGGAAACTCGGTGATACGCTTGAAGCGACGTTTGCAACAGGACAGAAAATTCAGATAAAATTTGTTGAAAACTATGGGGATGTTCCGGTCGGGGACTACTTGGGACGGTTTTCGACCTCTACCAAACAATTCAAGATTGCGATTAACATGGGCAACATCGTTGAAGCCTTGAAGTTGAAAAACCAGAGCAAAGTGGTACTTCAGAAAGTAAAATCGCCCTCAACCAATTAGGAATTACGCAGAGTACGCTTTCGTAGCATGATGCACGTCGCATCTGGGCGAGTACGCCGCAAACCTGTTAGGTTGTGCCCTGAAACCGACTGCGTTTTTTACAGGGTACTCCTTTCACAGAGTCTACGATGAGCAAAGTTGCGTAAGCCCTGCCAATTAAACGGAAACATACGAAAGATGCTTCTTACACTTAAACAGGCAAGCCAATGGGCTTCAGCACACCTCAACAAAAACGTTACACCCGCAAATATCACCTATTTAATCCAGTATGGAAGAATAGACTCCGTTATTAACAACGGATTAACATTGGTTACTAAGCAAAGTCTTGAAGATTACTACAGTTTGAACCGTCGAGAAACACGATGGAAAGATGAACTCGGGGACGATTTGAACTGGACATTGTCTTTTGAGAAGGTTAAGGAGGCGGAAACAACAAAACACGTTCATCGGTTACATCCGTATAAAGGTAAATTTATCCCTCAATTAGTTGAATATTTTTTAGGTGCACACACCGACAATTTTAAGCAAAGTGCCTATTTTCAACCAGGGGATATTGTGCTTGATCCGTTCTGTGGGAGTGGAACTACCTTAGTCCAAGCAAACGAACTCGGTATGCACGCGATTGGTGCTGATGTTTCGGCGTTTAATGCTTTCATCAGCAATGCTAAGGTAGCGACTTATGATTTGACCCATTTGTATGCGGAAAGCCAGAAAATCACGGCAGCTCTCAAAACTTTTGTCGCTACATCCGGGATAGCCGAATTTGAATCTAAACTTGCGGAAACGCTCCTTGATTTTAATAATAAATATTTTCCAGTCTCTTTCAAACGTCAAGTCAGAACAGGTGAAATTGACCAGAAACGATATGGAACTGAAAAGGAGACTGCTTTTTTAGAAACGTACCGTAAACTTGTTGCCGAGTACCAAATTGACATACAAATGCCAACCGACTCTGCTCGCTTTATGAAGCAATGGTATCTTCCAGGAGTTAGAGCCGAGATTGATTTTGTCCACAATGAAATTCGCAAAGTAAAAGAGATATCAACACAAAGAGCTCTAATGCTTATCTTAAGTCGGACTATCCGTTCTTGCAGAGCCACAACGCACGCAGATTTAGGTACATTGCGGAAGCCCGTGACGACGACCTACTATTGCCGAAAACATGGGAAGGTCTGCAAGCCGCTTTTCTCAATTCTCAGTTGGTGGGAGCGGTACTGTAAGGATAGTGTACAACGATGGGTTGAATTTAACAGATTAAAAACGGATACCTTTCAACACTGCATAACGGATGATTCGCGGACAATTGACATCTTCACGATGTTGAAACAGGTAGATATGCAATTCGCGCAGATTGCGCAAAAACAAAAAATCAAAGGAATTTTTACAAGTCCTCCGTATGTTGGCCTGATCAACTATCATGAGCAACACGGTTATGCCTATGATCTCTTCGGTTTCAAAAGACTGGATGAATTGGAGATTGGACCCTTATTTAAAGGTAGAGGGCGAGAGGCAAAAGAGTCTTATGTTCAGGGTATAGCGGAGGTTTTCAAGAACTGTAAGCGGTTTTTGGTTGACGATTACGATGTCTTTGTTGTTGCAAACGATAAGTTCAATATGTATCCGACTATCGCTGAAATAGCAGGAATGCACATTGTCAATCAGCACAAACGTCCTGTACTAAACCGCACCGAGAAAAATCGGGGATCAGCATATTCCGAAACGATATTCCACTTGAAACGGAAAAAGGATTGAAGTATGAATTCACAAAAACAGACCATGATTAAGGAAATAATTATAGACTGTATGCGTGCTAAGTTTCAGTCCTATAATCCGGAAACGACCCAAAAGCCATTTCATTACCGTTTACTTGGCAAAGATAGGATGGCTGTTTATTCCTTCATTCACTCTTTGAATACATCCTTTGGGATGTCAATATATGAGCAAGTGGCTGTTGCGTTAGCGAGTGAAAGATTTAGGGTTGCAAAAAACCAAGTTAAACCTTTTAATAAAATTACCACTGAGGCACATCAACGTATACAGACGATCATCAATGGATTGAGAACTGAGAATAGGAAACCTAATAGATTTCTGGAAAGACAGGAGATTAGAGAAGTTTGCCAAACTGGCCACTTAGAAACAGTAAAACTGACTCAGGTGGATGTCTGGTTGGAAAGTTATGAAGGCGAGTTGTTTTTGTTTGATTTAAAAACTGTGAAACCTAACAAAAACGATTTTGAAAAGTTCAAGCAAACCCTCTTGGAATGGACAGCCACTGAATTAGCACGAAATTCAGAGGTACTTGTAAACACAATGATTGGTGTTCCTTATAACCCTTATGAACCTAAGCCCTATAGTCGATGGACACTGAAAAGAATGTTAGATCAAGATCATGAAATTTTAGTAGCAGGGGAACTCTGGGATTTTTTGGGTGGTGAAGGAACTTACACAGACCTTTTAAAAGCTTTTGAGAACGCTGGCATTGAGTTAAAGCCTGAAATTGATAGTTATTTTGAGAAATTCAGATAACGGTTTCTAAACGCGGTAGTTCATTTGCCAATATCATATCACTTATGAAAGTTGATAATGCCTACGATAAAACGGAATTGTTGGAACATCTCAAGACCGCCTACGCACTACCCTTACAAACCCTGACCTTTTTGCCTGAAGGCGAGGACAGCTATGGCTACATCGTTGTGTCTGAAATCGGAGAAAAGTATTTTGTCAAAGCCTCTACTTCTGTACCAGATATCTGTTTGCAAGTTGCATCACTCCTGCGACACCAGTGCAACATATCCGGCGTTGTCGCACCTCTGGAAACGCAAGAAGGCGTGCTAAGTATTCCATGGCAAGATTTCCGAGTCTCACTATTTCCATTCATTGAAGGTAAAAGCCGGTGGGATTTATGGAAGGTCGGAAAAGATT
>JAPPMR010000716.1 GCA_028818995.1 Candidatus Poribacteria bacterium
CCCATGAACGAACATAGAGGCCCACACAACTCAGCAAAGTGCCCGTTCTATATTGTGCCTGACGATCCGCTCTCTGCGGAAGCCTCAGTAAATCACTGCGTTAAGTGTGTTACCTACGGAAACGCCCGGTTAGAAAAGTTAAGGGCAGATTTCTACCAAGTTGCGTTCTTGACGATTCTCGAAGAGGGTCCGAAGTATGATCCTGATCATGTCAGTGGTGCGAGTTTTATCACGTTTATCAAATCTCGTGTGTGTGGTCGACTGTGGTCTGAAAGACGACAAGAGATGAAATATCTGCCCTGTTCACAGGATGAGGAGGATCCTACTACTGAGGATTTAGCATCAAATCCGTTGGTTGAGGCCCTCATTGCCGGGGCATGTGCTTGCGAAAACTTTGAAGATACTGTGGTCGAGGACATAGAAGCGGATCACTTCCGAAAATTACTTCCACGACTGCTTTCGAAACTTTCAAACAGAGAGCGCGAAATCTTGAGATTGAAATACTTCGAGTGTTGTAGTGGGGTAGAGATAGCCGACGCGTTGACCGTATCCGAGGGGCGCGTCAGCCAAATTACGAAAAGTGCGTTAGCAAAGTTGAAAAAGGCATATCTGCGTTTGTTAGAGGACACATGTCCAATACGGGTTGATGTCGTTCCTGAAGCAAGCCGCAGTAACCTATGAGAATATGTAGGGAGTATTGATTTAGGTTATCTTTGATACTTCAATCTTTTCATACCTACGTTACAAGTTACATCACTTTAATCAATGAATACTCAATTTCAAACCAAGTTGTTCCCTGGAAGTCCAACGGAACATTCACTTAAAAAGAGGAGTCAATCATGACCACTAAAGTTCGTAGAGAGAAGGGCATCACGATTTTAGAACCTAAAGGGAAAATAATGGGATCCTCAGCATCAGAATTATGGGCGGAAATCTCGCCGCAGATAGAGGGTTCCGATACACCCCGTATTCTCATCAATTTCGAGCACGTCAACAAGGTCGACAGCACAGGCCTCGGTGTGATGATGAAAGCACGTGCCGTTGTCGCGCGAAAAAAAGGACGGGTCGGGGTTATCAATGTCAGCAAACACATCGGTAACCTAATTGTTATGAGTCGACTCGTGAGCCTCTTTGAACGTTTCGATAATGAGGCTGCTGCGGTTTCAAGACTCTCCGCTTAAAACCCAAAATTCTGTGAAATGTTAAACGGGGGTGGTAAAATCACCCCCGTTTTTTTATGCGGTTCTTTTTAGAAATAATGCAACCTTTCACACCATCTAATACCATCTCTAAAAGTTTATACTAATACCATCTCTAAAAGTTTATATCGCATTAACCGAGATATTCATCCAGACCCCAGTAGGTGCGGTTTCCTAACCGCACTGGGCGTAACTCAAAACAGTATTCCTTTTTAAGAAGAATCATCAATCAGAATTGGTATTACCGCTTGCACTCCAGCGGAGTGCTATGTGTATAAGTAAGTGGCAACTTGGGTTATTTATAGCTAAAGGTTTCCGTCTCGGCTACATATAATTAAGTATAGAGAGGATTATCCACATAGTTCCTTCTATGAAGTTCAGAAATTACAGCAAGTTTAACAGGTCTGTGCTATAGAATATGTACTGCAGTTTCTTCATCCATAACTTTGGCATATTGGTTTCCCTATCTATTCAATTCTTCTTTGGTAAAGGTATTGGTATGAAACAAAGGGTAATTCTAAGGTTCTATCTCATTTTAATAGGACTCATATTCATATCACAAGTGTCTGCCCACGAGACTGAAATTATACCGGGCACCGACGTATACGTCCTGACGTTAGAAACTGTGAATTCGGGGAGGGTAAATTGGTCGAGTGCCTCTTGGAAGTATCACCCAGGCGATAACTTGGAATGGGCGAGTCCAACTTTCGATGATACAGCGTGGGAATCCACGAGCATATTGTTATCTCCCAATGCCTTGCCCGAGGGTGGATGGCAGGGTATTGGATGGTTCAGACTTCATCTCTCCGTTGCTGATGAGCAGCTTTGGAATATGCCGTTAGCCCTCCATGTGGTGTATCAAATGGGGGCATCTGAAATCTATCTCGACGGAAAACTGATTTATAAATTCGGTAAAGTAGGAACACGACAAGGGGAAGAGGAACCCTATTGGGAGCGAAATCCACAGGCGATTTCGTTTTCGGGTAAAACTGATCATCTCATCGCGGTTCGGTATTCCAATTTCTTGCTCCATCAATCGAGCCCCTTCCTCGGCTTCAGTTTGAGTCTCACCCCGCTAAACGCAAGCATTAAAAAACGTGTCAACACAGTTCGCCAAGGCACTACTTTTCAGATGGTGTGGACAGCGATCTCGGCTTTTCTGATGCTGCAGCACCTGTTGTTATTTATCTTTTACCCTCGCATGCGGGAAAACTTATATTTTTCTATCTTAACGGGGAGTATCGGGACGTTTGTTTTTTTTCTGCACCAATTTACCTTGTTGACGACAAATGGAACCCATATTCTACACCTGCTTCAACTCCTTATCTGCGTTTATGTCCTGATGTTCTTGGCAGCCCTGCTGTTTCTGTACACGCTTTTCTATGTAAAACTGCCAAAATCTTTTTGGGGCTTTCTTATTGGCTGGGGTGTAACACTCTGCGTGGGTCTCCTGAGTCTTAAGTCAGGCTTTCCGCCCATTAGTGAAAGTACACCCCATTCAAGCTGGTCTGATGGGACCCACAATATCAGGGTTTCGGAGAGTGTAGGACTAACACTTTCACTTCTATTCCTGTTTACAAGCCTCACATTTTTAGAGATGGCACGGGTAATTATCGTCGCCATCTCTAAGAAAAAAGATGACGCGTGGATTTTTGGAATCGGCTCGTTCGCCCCTTTTATCCTGCCGCTCGCGTATATTTTTTTCCCAACACATATTACCACAATATACATTAGTTGGAAATTTAGTGCACTTGTTCCCTTTTTTCCGATGTCGGTTTATCTTGCTCGCAACTTCGCCCGGAGCCGCCGCCAACTCGAAACTGAGGTATTTGAGCGAAAATTGTTAGCAGCCGAAAACGCCCGTAAAACAGAAGAGTTGGCAGCAGCACATGACCTTCAGGTGTCAATGCTGCCGCAAACCCCACCGGAACTTCCTAACCTTGATGTCGCCTTTAAGATGCAACCCGCAACGGAAGTTGGGGGCGACTATTATGACTACACTATCAGCGAGAACGGTCGGCTTACATTCGCCATCGGGGATGCAACAGGACACGGCATGAATGCTGGACTCGTGGTTTCCGCTGTTAAGGGC
>JAPPMR010000889.1 GCA_028818995.1 Candidatus Poribacteria bacterium
GAGACCTTGTCCGATCGTGATCTATAAACATTGCGTCCCTACGGGACTGAAGATCACTTAAAATATTCTGAATATGCATAATAAAAAATTACCCGATTAATAAATTAATCTTCATTAGGGACTAAATAACAATGTTCATGTTTCTGGGTATTAACTTTCAGTAAATCTCAATACCAGAAAACTCTTAAAATTAGAGCGTATCTCATAAATCATTTTTAGGGCGACATCGCTGTGACTCGCCTTCTCTCAATATGCAACTACTGTATTATAAGACAATTTACTATAAAAGTCAAATCAATTTACTGTAGTCTTAATATAACTAAAGCATATCTCGTAAATAGTGTATGATTGAAAATAAGACTTTTGAGAAAATCTTATAGTTTGGAGATGTTTTAGATGGAACTGAATGATAAAGAATGGGAAATCATTAAGTCTCTGTTACCTATAACTACCTTCAGGTAAACGCGGTAGACCTTGGCGTGATAATAGAGAAGTGTTAGGAGGGATACTGTGGGTGTTGCGGACAAGTGCGCCGTGGCAGGGTTTACCGAAAAAGTATCCGTCGTATCAAACGTGTCATCGTCGTTTTCAGCAATGGTCAGGTAATGGGACACTAAAAGAAGTGCTAACAACGATCACAGAAAAACTGGAGAAACACCGTCAACTAAATATAAGTGAGTGTAGCATTGATGCGAAGTTCGTTGCTTCAAAAAAAGGGGTACTTGTATAGGTCTAACGAAGTGTGGAAAAGGGACAAAACTGGTCGCTATTACAGAAAAGCGTGGTAGACCTGTAAGTGTTCTGATTTGAAGCGCATCCTGTCATGAAGTAGATATGGTTGAACCGGCATTGGATGTGTGTTGGACATCGGAAACCCCCGCAGTGCTGATAGGAGACAAAGCCTATGACTCGGATCCTTTAGAGGCGTCGTTGCGGTGTTGGGGTGTTGAAATGGTATCGCCCCATAAAAAGAATCGTCCACGCCCCGCGACGCAAGATGGTCGTCGTTTACGCCGGTATAAAAGGCGTTTGAAAGTAGAGCGTTTTTTCAGTTGAATAGATGATTTTCGCCGTTTGGTCGTGCGTTGGGAATATCATGCCGAAAATTATTTAAGTTTTGTCCTTCTTGCTTGCATACGTATGTCATTAAAATATTTATGAGATACGCTGGATTTAATTGTATTAGAACTTACGCGTTAGAAGTATAGTGGAGAGGTGCGCTGAATAGATATTAACAGTAATCAATACGTGTTGGTTTTGGCATCTATTTTACCTCTTCACACCATATTATAGTAAATTACAAAATAAGTTTACACCTCTTTTGTAGGAGAGAACTCCGAATCGCGACGAAATCACTAATAGTCGGGAATCGGAGTTCCCTCCTACATCTCAGATGTCCAGTTAATTGTAGAATCCACTATAAATCATTATTAATGTCTATTATTTGGGTAATACCTTCAAAGTGTCCATTTCCTATAAGCGACACAAAATATTAACGACACAAACTGGTCGTAAATAAACCTATTTCCCTCACAATGTATGTGCAGATAAGTTATTGGCAAGGGTCAATCGTCTTTGACGTGTAAATGTGCGGGGGCGGGTGTATCCTTCACCAGTGGGTCCGGCAATAGTCATTGCCAAAAAGCCTTCGCCTTCCAATCCACAACATGCATAAGAGGGAGCATTGACAACAACAACGGAACAATTCATTGCCTTGTGGTATTGTGTGATGCGCGCAGTGTTGTTGGTGTGTAGCATTGCAGTGTGTCCTCTGCCACCATCTGCTGCGAGCGCACCTTTGAGTGCCTCGTCAAAATCACGCACCCGAACGACAGGCAAGATCGGCATCAGGTATTCGTTGATAACAAATTCGTGGTCCGCTGGGACTTCCACTACAATCGCGACAGTTTGTGCAGGTGCTGAAATACCTGCTGCATCTAATATGACTTTTGCGTCTTTACCGATGTATTCCTTATTCGATTCTCCGTTCTCCGTGACAACCGCCTCAAGTGCCTCGCGTTGATTTGCACCGAGTAGATGTCCGCCGTTCTTTGTCAATTCTTGGATCGTTTCATTCGCAACAGATTCAACAACAAAAAGCGCTTTTTCACCAATACAGAGGAGGTTATTGTCAAAACTCGTTCCTGCAATCACATCTCTCGCTGCTTTTGGAATATCCGCTGTTTCGTCTATAATAGCAGGAGGGTTGCCGGGTCCTGCGGCGATTGCTTTTTTGCCGCTCGTTAATGCTGCCCGCACTACACTTGCCCCGCCAGTCGCAACGACCATTGCAATGTCGGAATGATCCATAATTTGCTTTGCTGTCCGCAGTGTAGCGTTTGCAACAGAGGTGAGTAAGTTCGTGGGTCCGCCAGCCTTCACAATTGCGTCGTTAATGACATGCATTGTCTCTTCCGTGCATTCACTCGCGTTCGGATGCGGACTAAATACAACGGCATTCCCCGCGGCGATCATGATAATGGCATGGTTAATCACTGTAGAAGTCGGATTAGTGGTGGGAGTAATCGAATTTATAATACCAAACGGAACATACTCAATCAAAAGAGTGCCGTCATCGCCGGACATTGACTCCGACACAAGGTCTTCCATACCGGGCGACAGGTTTACAGCACCCTCATTTTTCATCACCTTGTGTTCCACGGTGCCCATTTTTGTATCTTGAACTGCCAACTCCGCGAGTCGCTTGGCATTTTCAAGCGATACCTGTTTTATCGCCTCAATAATTTCGCTTCTTTTGGCAAATCCAAGCTTGACAAGTGCTTCTTGTGCTGTTTTTGCTGCGCCGATAGCCTCTTCAACAGTTCCGAAAACACCTGACCGCGAAGAACTCGTCCCAGATGTCACTGGAGAAGGCACGGTTACCGTCCCATCTTTTTGCAGTGTTGTTAAGACTTGTGAAACAATTTGTTCAATCTGTTTTTCATCAATTTGTGCCATTCAGCCCTCCAATACCTCAAGTAGGCACGCACTTAAACTGACGTAAATCAGTTGGTGTAATTTAAAACCGATTCGTGTTCAGAAATCTGAACACCGCCACGGTTTGTTGATTCGGGAATCGTAAATATTATTGCTTTCATGCTCCGTAGGCGCGATCTTTATGTCGCGCCGTGTCCAACACAACAACGAATTTATTCATCCGAATCGGCAGCTTTTCCAGCAATAATCGTTTCAACATCCGAATGTGGACGCGGAATGACGTGTACTGATACCAATTCACCGACTGATTTGGCAGCTTCAGCACCAGCATCTGTGGCAGCTTGCAC
>JAPPMR010000692.1 GCA_028818995.1 Candidatus Poribacteria bacterium
ATTAACTTTCAGTAAATCTCAATACCAGAAAACTCTTAAAACTGAATAACCCTGCTTACAATTTCATTTCATATCTATCGCATATTGTGCTATAATAAATTACAGAAAAACTTTGCATGGGGAAATAAATGCGTTTTGAAAATCGGGTTGCATTTGTAACAGGCGGTGGCGGACCTTTAGGTATTGGTAGAGCTGCATGTTTAGCATTTGCACGTGAAGGTGCGTCAGTGGTAGTTGCTGGTGGAAGGAATGCAGATGCTGTTGCCGCAGAAATTCGTGCTGAAGGCGGAAATGCTATTGCTGTACCGTTAGATGTCACTGATCCTGCACAAGTTCAAGCTGCTGTTGATACAACAGTGGACACATTCAAACGAATTGATATTCTCTTTAACAATGCTGGAATTATCAATCGTCAAACGCTTTTTGAATTAACACCTGAAGGATTTGACAACGTGATGGCAGTTAACGTCAAAGGATGTCTACTTTGTACACAGGCGGTTGCCAAGGTGATGATAGCACAAGAGATACGGGGTCGGATTATAAATAATTCGTCTATCTATGCAGAGGAGTCGCATGCTGGGGTTTTGAGTTATTGCGTGAGCAAAGCTGCAGTCAATCGTTTAACCCGTAGTCTTGCGCTGGAACTCCGCCCACACGGTATCACTGTGAATGCTGTTGCACCGGGAGGTGGTGCACCGACAGGTATGAATGCGCCACATAATCTTCCTACCGATGATAGCCTCCCTGAATTATTACCTGCTTCACCAGATGCCCCGCTTGAACGTGGTGCGACGGTATGGGATTATATTGGAGCAGTGTTGTTTCTTGCTTCTGATGATGCCGCCTACATTAGTGGTGATATAATGACGATTGATGGCGGAGCAGTCTCGCGCAGATAGGGTGTTAGGAGAAGAATCTCTTGTGGTTGATTGATGCGTTAAAAACTTGTTGGCAGGTACTCAGTGGGTGGTTTATCGCCTTGGTGCAGTTAATTGCAGATCATTGGTTATTTGTAGGTATCTTCTCAGGAACAAGTTTAGTATTGAGCATTGTTGGTTGTGCTGCGTTGATAACGTTCCTGCCATCGGACTATTTTACTGAAACAAAGCAGGGACAACACATCAAAAATCCGATTTTACGTGTGTTTGTCTCCTTGTTGAAAAATTTGCTGGGTGCTGTGCTTATCATTGTCGGGGCCTTGCTGGCGGTGCCCGGAGTGCCAGGACAAGGTCTACTGACAATATTGACTGGATTGATAATCAGTGATTTTCCTGGTAAAAAGCGGTTGGCACGTCGTATCATACGGATGCATGCCGTTTTTACAGCTGCTAATAAGATTCGTGAGAATTTCAAACGTCCGCCGCTGGTTTTAGAGGAAAAAGTGGAATAAGATACATCACAATGAATAATGAAGGGGAATTTCTACTTTATAGCAGCTGGACAATCACAAAGGTTGTTCTTTGGTAAGTGCAAGAACTTTTGCGTGGGCTGATTCTAAAATTGAATCCCGAATGAAGGTACTGGCATTTAGAATTTCAATGCCAATGAGTTCGCCTGCATTATTCAATTCAACTGTGATATTCGGGCTGAGTTCCAGACTTCCACTTTCGGATTCATCTGAAATTACCAGATGCAATATATCCTCTTTTTCAAAGTAAGTCATTTTCGTCTTATTCATCTGTCCATACAAGTTTTATCGAATCTTACTTTTACTTTTACTTTCCTAACTCTGGTAAACTTTTCCAATAAATTTAACAACTATGAATACTTTAAAAGACTATTTAGAGTAGTACTAATGGTCTGTCCACTCAAAAATTGCGGGTATAGGTCGCGATTCGGAGATCGCTCCTACAGAAGATGGTCCGTCTTTGTAGGAGGGAACTCCGATTCCCGACTATTACTGATACCTATAATTTTAGAATGGATATTCCACTAAGCTACATTTAGGGTTCGGATTCATCATCACTTTTTATACCTTCACTTACTTCTTTGAGTTGTGTCTTCTCTAACTCCATTTTCTGAATCGCATTTGTCTTATGTTTTCTCAATGCTTTAATCTCATTTTTCTTTTTTTGTATATTATGCTTAAGCGCATTGATGTTACCGCCAACTAACCAACCAGGCATATTAAGCACGTGCATTGCAGCAAGAACAGAACAGAGTAGTAGACATCCTACAAACAAGATAGAAACAATCGGTGTTATCAGTTTTAAGCTTTTGTTTAAAGGAATTGGAATTCCTATAAGTTTACCGTAGCAGAGCGCATATCCTCCCCTTCCGTGCCAAGAACCGAGTGTCAATTGATAATTATTAAGGTTATCGTGGTCCAAGAAACCGGGTGGTTTTGAATGGTCGTGCCGACCAACGAAATAGTGACGGCGATCTTGCCATCTTAGGCTACCATCTTTCGTAATTCGGTATTCGTTTCCAAGCGTATCTGACTCTTGTGCTTGGTCATCTGTAGCTGGTTCGGAATCATTTGCGGGTTCACGAATTATATCAAATATATCCATCACATCATCTCTAAGAGACATCTTAAGACCTGCTATGAAATCCTCCAACGACCCACCATTTTCATAGTAGGCAACAATATCGTTCCAATCGGCTATTCTTACCCCATCGCCCAATTGGGATTTACACTCTGCGTTGAGGTCTCCCATCTCATCTAAATCGTGGGCAATGACGTGAAAATTTTGGTAACTGGCTAACGGTGCTCCTACTGAAAAGGAATTTGCCAACGACTTGGAATGATCAAGTACATACCTTGAAACAAGAAAGGCACCAAGTAGTAGGCAATAGGCTAAGATGATTGCTATGATCCGTTTCTGTTTTAGCATCATTACACCTCTAAATTTATTCTAAAGATGGAACTTTTTCAGAAATTCTAATAGGATTGTGTGTGGAAACTCAGTTTACTGTAGGTGGTAGGAAATGGTAGCATATTTTGAGAAAAAAGTCAAAATACAATCGTTTTTACCCATTTTGTCGGAAACCGTGAACGGGAGATTGTTCCTAATAGGAAAGAAGGAATCAATTATCGAGGAAAGACTTTTTTGTGAATTTCTAAGAGCCGCTGGAGTTCTTCGATCGGTTTTTCCGCATCGTCAACGCGTAGATCAATATAGCGATCATTGAAACCGCCATAACCAGCATTTTTCCGTACAACAAGTAGTGCAGCAGACTGCTGTCCACGTTTATCGCCGCCAATTTTTTGCCCAGCAAAGAGTGCCGCCATCAACTTATCTGCCAGTTTACCTTCTGTTTCTTCAAACGCTGATCC
>JAPPMR010001004.1 GCA_028818995.1 Candidatus Poribacteria bacterium
CGCATCCGCATGCTTATTCTGGCTGATACATCAAGCATACCTTCAACCCAACAATCAGAAATGGCTTGCGCTTCCACCGCTGGTCCAATAATTTCCGATATTTGGACATCAATTTCACGGAGGTGGTGCACAAGCGGAACAACGGCGGCTTTGACGTTCGTGCCAATCCTGCTCACTATAATTCTATAAGATCGCGTCATTATTGCGACTCCGACAGCTTTCCCATGTTCCAAAATACTTAACAAAAGCGGCGGTTCAGAGTCGTAAGCGTGTGGATCCTCAGCAAGTCTATAGGCGTAACCGAGAGGCCGATTGTTTTCACTCTCATTCTGTTCCAAATAGGCACCAGAAAGTGAAATTAGTTCACTTGCATTGTTGTGATACCGTATTTCGATCATTGTTTTCCTTAGTCAACGCGAAGTTAACGACAAAGCACATTAACTGAGCAAATTCACCACTGCGTCACCGACTTGTGAGGTTGTGGCTTGCCCGCCTAAGTCCGGCGGGAGGGTCTTGCCTTCCTCTACAACCTTTAGGACAGCCGCATCTATTGTTTCCGCCGCTTCCACCTCACCTATAAAACGCAACATCATCGAACCAGAGATAATCGCCGCCAGCGGATTCGCGATGCCCATCCCCATAATGTCAGGTGCACTCCCGTGAACTGGTTCGAACATCGATGGGAACCGACGTTGCGGATCTATATTTCCACTCGGAGCCAGTCCCATGCTTCCAGTAATAATTGCACCGATGTCCGTGAGGATATCCCCAAACAGGTTGCTGGCAACAACCACATCAAAGTCCTCTGGTCTCCGCACGAAATCCATGCATGCTGCGTCCACAAGCAACGATTCCGTCTCTATGTCGGGATACTTTGGAGCCATTCGCTCAAAGGCTGTATCCCATACAATCATGCCGTAGCCTTGCGCGTTCGACTTGGTGATCGAAGTGACTTTGCGCTTCTTATCTCGTGCACGAGCTTGTTCAAATGCATAAGTGATAATACGCTCGCAGCCGTGGCGAGTAAATATACCAACCTGCACGCCGATCTCCTCGGGAAACCCTTGGTATTGAAACCCTCCGACGTTGGCATATTCTCCTTCTGTGTTCTCTCTTATCACTACTAAATCAATATCCCAAGCCTCTTTATCCTTGAGCGGTGTGTTAATACCGGGATAGAGGATACTTGGTCGTTCACAGACGTACTGATCGAATCTACGTCGGATAGGCAATAGAAGCCCATTAAGCGCAATGTGATCTTGGATGTCGGGGTGTCCGACTGCACCAAGATAAATCTGGTCGTACTCCGCAAGCGTATCAAGGGCATCTGATGGCATCATGTGCCCATGCTTGAAATAGTAGTCCGATCCCCAAGGGAACTCCACAAAGTTCCATTTGATGTCATACCTGTCGGTGATAGCACTGAGAACCTTGATGCCTTCCTCTATCACTTCAATCCCAATTCCGTCTCCTCGAATTACCGCAATCTTGTATTCAGCCATATTTTCCTTTCTAAGATTTCTAACCTAAGGTTGTCATTTATCGCCCGCGGGGTATGTCAAAAACGCTGTTTCTTGGCTACAAAATCAAACGCCAACGCATCTCCTATTGGCACATAACCGATTTTGGTGTAGATGCTGTTAGAGGTAGGATTTGACAAATCGGTATATAGACTGCAAAATGAATAGCCATCCGAAAGTAACTTCTTTGTCAATAACAAAACAGATGAAGTCGCATATCCGTTCTTGCGGTGCTCAGGTGGTGTGTACACGACCCCGATTGTCGCACCATTTTTCATTGGACGGGATACGCCAGCAATAGACACTGGACCGTTGTTATCCCAAATGTATAATTGCTGATCTGTGATGAGTTTCTCTGCGCGACTTTTAGCACCGTCAAAGCTGATAGGTTCACCTATTGCTTCCGAGAGGGCAGCAATCCATTTTGTCATGAGTGAATGGTCATCCATACGAGCGAAACGTAACCTTCCCGGTGAAATCGGCAGGTTTGCAACGCTTCTTGCCTCAAACACACGCATTCGCTTGTCTATGCTGACTGATATACCATCTATACCCTCAACCCAACAATCAGAAAAGGCTTGTGCTTCTGCCTCTGGTCCAACAACACCCGGTACCTGGACATCAATTTCACGTAGGTGATCCACAACGTGAGTGGTAGTGGTTTGGATATTCGCGTTAATTCTGCTTAAGATGATTCGCTTAGGTGGTGTCATTACTGCGACTCCAACAACTTTCCTTTGTTCCCAAATACTCAACAGCAGCGGCAACTCGGATCCATAATAGTATGGGTCTTCAGCAAGCCTGTAAGCCAAACCGATAGGCAGATTGTTTTCACTCTCATTCTGTTCCAAATAGGCACCAGAAAGTGAAATTAGTTCACTTGCATGATTGTGAGATATTACTTCGATCACTGTTTTCTATTTCCTTTAACGTTTTCAGACTGCCAATATTATTATAGCCGAATTTTATTTATTATTCAAATGTAGTGTACAGTATCTTGATCAGGAGCGTTGAATGATTCTGTGATTTTAGGCATTGCAGAAGATAAAATTTTGTGCTATGCTCTAACGCAAAGAATGAAACCGGATAAACTTCTGATGAAGCAAAGGAAAAGCAATGCGAAACGGACAACAAATTGGTTGGAAAGCAGTTAGTAAAACTGGAGTCGTAGCTGCCGGTGGTGCAAAAGCAGTTGCTGCAGGAATTGAGATTTTAGAAGCGGGTGGAAATGCTGCTGATGCCGCAGCAGGAACAATTCTTGCGCTCAACGTTACGGATCATGGTGCCTGTTCTATCGGTGGTGAAGTACCACTCCTCATATTTGATGCTGAAAAGCAGGAAGTGAAGTCACTTTCTGGACAGGGACGCGCACCGCTTTCTCAAGAAGCTATTGACTGGTATATGGAAAACGGTATCCCGAATGCCGATATAAAAATGGCACCTGTTCCATCTGTTGTGGACTTATGTGCTACAACACTCAAACTGTATGGGACAATGACGTTTGAGGAAATTATCGCGCCGACGTTAGCTTTGCTTGACGCTGGTAAGGCGGAGTGGCATCCTGATTTAGCGGTTACCCTAAGGCGAATGGTTGAAGAGGAACAGAAAACATCTGGAAGTCGTGAACAGAAAGTACAAGCAGCAAGTGATCGATTTTATGGACGGGATAGTGTCCATAGTGACATTGCTGATGAATTAGAGGCATTTTACATTAAAAATGGCGGGTTTCTTCGCAAGAAAGATCTTGCTGCCCATGTC
>JAPPMR010000757.1:0-2466 GCA_028818995.1 Candidatus Poribacteria bacterium
GGTTAAATCTAGCGTATCTAAAATAGGCGGCATTGCTATAGCTGATGGTAAAATCTATTTGGCAGAACAATTAAGGTATTTATCAGATGGTAGTATAGTTCACCGTGCCAATCTCAACGGTACAAACCTTGAAATCTTTGTTACTTCTCTCGGTAAACTAAACGGAATTACGGTGGATACTGATGCAGACAAAGTTTATTGGGCAAATTCGTATGGCGGAATCCAGCGAATGGACATCAACGGTGGAGAGATTGAGAATGTTGTCTACGGTATAGCTGCTCCTGGAGATTTAGCGTTGGGAACAGCAGTTCCGTCAATGACCCCAACCACGCCAGAAACACCGGCAACTACCGATGCTGTTGTTAGCATCTCACCCGCTTCGGTAGGATCCTCTGCTGTTGGGGAACGGTTAGGAGTAAGTTTCAAAATAACAGGCGGGGAAGCCGTTGCAGGCTATCAGGCAACAGTCCAGTTTGACGAAACCACCCTGCGTTATGTCTCAAGTGCGAATGGCGATTTTCTACCCGCTGGTGCGTTCTTTGTGCCGCCCGTTGTTGAGGGAAATTTCGTCAAACTGAACGCTGTGTCTCTGGCAGGGGAAAGCAGTGGAGACGGCACCCTCGCCACACTCACCTTTGAGGTTATTGCCGTAAAGGCATCTACTTTGATGTTATCTGATGTGCTGCTCACTAATAGTGCCGGTGAGGCTTTTGTTCCAACAATTGAAAATGCCCAAATAACCGAAACGACTCAACTCAAAGGAGACATCAACGGTGATGGCATTGTCAACATTCAGGATTTAGTGTTAGTTGCAGGAAGGTTGGGACAAACAGGCACAAGTAGTGCAGATGTTAACGGTGATGGTATTGTCAACATACAAGACCTTGTCCTCGTCGCTGGTGCATTAGGCACAAGTGCATCCGCACCTTCACTGAATTCTCAAGTTTTGGAAATGCTTATTGCTACAGAGGTCAAACAGTGGCTGTCCGCTGCACAGCAATTGGACCTCACGGATACAACCTCACAACGCGGTATCCTGTTCTTACAACAACTCCTTGTAGCGTTAACACCCAAAGAGACTGCACTCTTGCCAAACTACCCCAACCCGTTCAACCCAGAGACATGGATCCCTTATCAGTTAGCGAAGGATGCAGATGTTACACTGCATATCTATGCTATGAACGGCACATTGGTGCGGGCGTTGGCACTTGGACATCAAGCTGCGGGGATGTATCAGAACCGTTCCCGTGCTGCGTATTGGGATGGTAAAAACGAATTCGGTGAATCTGTAGCGAGTGGTGTTTATTTCTATACACTCACCGCAGGGGATTTTTCTGCTACGCGCAAGATGTTGATACGAAAATAAATTTTTTCAAACTCAGGTGGTTTCTGTGTTACTCACACAATCACAGAGACTACCCTCTCACAATAAGGAGAAACAACTCATGAAAACGAAACTATGTTTAACACTTACATTACTCACTTTTGTAACGTTTGCTTTTGTGCCAAACGCTTTTGCACAAGACGACTCACCTGAATATGTTGTGCGGCAGATTTACTTCCATCCGAGCACTAATCAACACTTGCAAACTATAGACACAAAATTAGACACGATTGTAAAAGATGTACAGCAATTTTATGCCGACGAAATGGAACGCCACGGGTTCGGTAGGAAAACTTTTAGACTTGAAACCGATGCCCTGGGACAGACAATAAGACATTATGTTAAAGGGAAGTTTAACGAGAAATATTACGAAATCGGTAATATAATTGCTAAAGCTCGTGAAGAGATTAATGAACAATTTGACATGTCGGAACATTTCGTTAATCTTATTTTTATTCAAAGTCCCGATGATCCGAATCTGCATTATGCCCATATCGGTGGCACGGGTGGTGGTAACCCGTTTGGTGGAACTGCAAACATTACAGTCCGGAACCTTCACAAGGCAACAAAGTCCAACTATCTTAGACTCTTTCATACTGTTGCACACGAACTTGGGCACGCCTTTGGATTAGGACACGATTTCCGTGATGATCGCTACATAATGAGTTACGGAGCCCTGTATTTCAGTGACCAATTGTCCTATTGCGCTGCCGAATGGCTGGATGCCCATCGCTACTTTAACACGACCCATACCCATAACTCCTTTGATCATGAGCCAGAGATTAATATACTTGAACTTTCCTTTGTATCTCTCCCCAATACTATCCGTCTCCGATTTGAGATAACTCATTCCGCAAGACTTCATCAAGCGCAGCTGATCACTTATACACCTTGGACTGGAGGACACCGCATATTAATTGATTGTAAATCGCTAAATGCAAACAGCACTACAATTGAATTCGTTACAACTGAATTAGTCCCAGCAAGTCAATATATTATCCTTCGTTTTATTGATGAGCATGGTAACTTTGCAGATCGAGAATTTTCGAATGATATAGCCTCTGTGTTCCCGGATTCCGAAC
>JAPPMR010000757.1:2476-3277 GCA_028818995.1 Candidatus Poribacteria bacterium
GAGTTTAGCAGCGGAGATCAGAAAAGCACTCCATTTCGCATCTCGAAGTCCCATCACAGAAAGGGATATGCTGAGTTTAGGAGAACTAAGAGTCAGTGTAGCCGGATACTACTCCCCTGATTGTAAACATAAACTTGTAAACCCAATAACTAACCTCATAGGTCTTGAACAGGCAATTAAGCTTGAATATTTAAGCCTTAACTGCAATGAAATCAGTGATATCACGCCCCTTCGAGGATTACCAAAACTGTCGTGGTTATTACTCAAGCAAAATCAAATTAGAGATATAAGTCTAGTTGAAGGATTACCAAAATTGGGTGGACTTTCGCTTGATGGGAATCAAATTAGCGATATAACACCCCTTGCAAAATTAACAACGAAAAGTCTACATTCATTGTATCTTAGGGACAACAAACTTACGGACATCACATCCCTCAAAGGATTGACGACTTTACGACACTTAGGTCTCTCTAACAATCAAATTAGCGATGTAACACCCCTTGCAAAATTAACAAATTTAACCAAACTATGGCTCAGTAACAACCAAATTAGTGATGTTAGTCCACTCGCTGGATTAATCAACCTTGAGGAACTATATCTTGAGGGAAACCCAATTAAGAACAGAAAACCGCTCTTTGAACTCTTGGAAAAGAATCCAAATATCAAAATCTATCTTAAAAACGACCGTGAACCGTTACCTGTCAACCTATCGCATTTTCGCGCAGAACACACCGATACAGGCGTTGTCCTCAAATGGACAACCGAATCAGAGGTTGACAACGCAGGGTTTTTCATATACCG
>JAPPMR010000543.1 GCA_028818995.1 Candidatus Poribacteria bacterium
GAGCGTATTGGTACGCAAAAGATGGGTGAATCTTTGCGGTGAAAAGTTGGTTGATCATACTGAAGAGCGGTGGGTTGAAGAAATCTGCCGCTCTTTTTTAGGCTGTTATGAAAATATCCGATTGCTTTTTCACAATAAATCCGTTTTTATTCAAAAGTTTAGTTTGTATGTACAGGGGATGAGGTGTTTGAGGAATGAGTTTGACACAGCCCCATTCTTAAGGAGGAGCACGAGATGGTATTCAAGATGACGTTGGTATTCTGGCTGTGTTTTGCGATCAAGATGTCTGGGATTCTATTTTTGTCGATCATGGAAACAGGTTTAGAGGAATAGTGAATCAATACCCACCCTATTTTGAGCAGTTCCTCTTGCAAGAAGAGTTCGAATTCTTACAAAGATTTCATCCCCATAATAGAGTGATGAGAGAGTTGAGGAAGTTGAGAAGTGATAAAAAGGAGTACGAAACAAAAATAAGAGAACACTATCAGAGTTCTGTTTATGAGAGTTATTTCAGTCAAATGGCGCAATTGGCAAAAAAGGTAGATCCCAATTCCATATTTTTTCGTACTTACGGTACATCCTCACATACACTTTTAAGTCTTGATGAAGGTCTCTATTCTGCACCGCATCTCGGCGAAAAATACAATATACCTCCTTTTTATTTTACAGGCATTCTGGTGGCTTATGAACGCAATTTGCCACCGGGTACCAAAGAGGGTGAATCTTTGCTGTGGCGCATGGCCCAACATTACAGAGACCGCGATCACCCCGTTGCTGCCCGAAGTGCTATTGATCAGCTTATTCAAAGATATCCCAATTCCAAAACGGTTTTGCATGGTGCGACTGAAAAGTTGTTGAATGCACTGGATGTGCGAGAAGACAGTGTTGCGCCAGATTTCGCTGTGCAAACGGTGGAGGGCGATTCATTGAGGCTTTCCGACTTTCGGGGCAAGTTCGTGATGCTCGATTTTTGGGGGACATGGTGTGCACCATGTCTTAATGAATTGCCACACCTCAAGAAGTTATCTCAATCTTTTTCGGACGAGTTAAAGGTCATTGGTCTGGCTCATGATGATCCGAGAAATTTGGCGGATTTTGTTAAGGAGAACGACATCCCCTATCCCAATGGGATAGCAGACCTGAAAATCGAAAAGGCTTATGGGATTGTGTCTTGGCCAACGACTTTTCTCATTGCGCCCAATGGAAAAATTATTGCCAAAAATCTGCGCGGTGAAGAGTTAGTTGATCTGGTTGCGGAGAAATTGGCGGCGCATAAATAACCGCTAAGGATCTGCTATGAAAACAACACGCTATATATCTGTATATTTGGGGCTTATGGTGCTTGTCTCTATCGTATTTAGTGGTTTCGCAAGTGGCCAAGAAAAGACAAGCAATAACAATATTGAGCGGCATATTGTCGTGCCTTTGCGGGCCTCTGTGGCTGTATCCGAAGGGGCAAAGAAAAAACCCGCTATTGACTTTCACGATAGACGTTGGATTGATACAGTTCCGCTTGAAGAGGGCATAACCGGAATCCCAGAAGATATTTCGCCTGAATTTTTCTGTGTTTTTCAACTCTGTGGCGCACAAGCGGCATTTGAGTGGCACGGTAAAAAACTAGTGTCGAATAGGCTTTGTGGAGAATATACCTGGCCAGAGTCTATTGATAGCAGGGTTTCTTTTATAAGTGGAAAAACGAGGTCTGGAAAGGAAGTTTTTTTATTCGATACCAACAATGACGAAGACTTTTCAGAAGAAATTGCTGTTGTGGGAGAATATTTTTCTGAAAATAGAGACGGTGTGAAAGGTTTCTTTGCCCGTTCGATAGTCTCATTCGAATATGAAGACCACGGACGTATTCAGATGCGCTCTATGCCAGTTGAAGTTTTTAAGTTTACAAAGTATTTCACCAGAAAGGGGATAAAATTCCGAGGACGAATTTTAGAATTTTTAACCGGGCAAATATCAATTGATGGGCAGGATGTCTCGATTTCAGTTCACAATCAGGGGAGATATGCCACTTATGGGTCCAAGGCAGAAATCCAGTTGGTTTTTGATGTGAATGATAAGAAAATTTTAAGTAGAGATTGGGCGGGTAATTGGGATAAAGATTGGGCGGGTAAGACTTTTTCTGCAGACAAGCTCTTTTCTTTTAGGAATAACACATTTGGTGTTGTTTCCGTTTCTCCTTCTGGTGACCAATTGGTTCTGGCAGTCGAAGATACACTCATTGTAGAAAAACCTCTGTTGAAAACGGGTCAATTTGCTCCTGATTTTTCGGTAAAAGATCTCAATGGCAAAGAAGTACATTTAAAAGATTTTTCCGGAAAGGTTGTCCTCCTCGACTTTTGGGCGACTCATTGTGCGCCTTGTATTCGAGACTTCCCAAAATTAAAAGCACTCTATGAATCTTTTAGTCGAGATGACCTGGCGATTGTTGGGATCAGTATAGACCGCAACCTGGAATATCTCGCCCAATTTATAGAGGCTAAGCAGATTCCTTGGACTCAGATTCCAGACGGGCCGACGAGGGGAAATACACTGATAGATCTCTATAATGTAAATTACATACCAGGTTATTTTATTATTGATCGCGGTGGCATTCTTGTAGAAAAAAAGATTTTTAGTCCAGATTTGGTGTCAAAAATTCAGCAATATGTTCAAAAATGAATTATGCATACATACTCACTGGTCTGCTCAACATGTGCAACGACCAGTTTTATTTTTTATAAGTGATTATTTTTTAAGATCGTCTGACCGTTTTACTTTCTGTCACCGCACCAGTAATGCGACAATCCAGCACAAGGCGGTGACCAGAGCCATACCAATAATTGTCTCAACCATTGCTATCGTCCTCCAAAGGTGCTGGTCCAAGGTCGGCACAAAGACCATATACAGACCGCAATGGCATTTTGGGAGATGTTCGGGAAGTATCTACTACCTCAAGATGTGCTTCCAGGTCCGGTACAATTTTCTCGATTAACTGTACTTTCTCTATTGGTGTGAGTTGTTTAGCCAAATGCAATACGTTCTGTAATGAAGCGTTTTGCAATTCCATATTGCGTCCTTTGGTTTGTTGATTGACGTTGTTCTGGAAAAATAATATATGGACTTATTGGATAGGCAGTCAACCGTGGGGCTTAAATTGAGCAGGGATAACGGATGATAAAGGGAAATATGTACGTTTGGTTGATGCTCGCGCTGGTATTGGGCGGTTGCTCTCGGGGTATTGACGAATACGTGCGTCAGTCGCGCCATGTGGATGTCGATGTGC
>JAPPMR010000322.1 GCA_028818995.1 Candidatus Poribacteria bacterium
GAATTAGAGCGTCTGGTAGTTATCGACTCGTAATTGAGGAAGCCTCCCCGGAATTCCTACTTGATCAGGTTCATAGCGACATCCAATATCCTCATGAAAATGAAGCACTCCACATCTTCCGGCAGATTCAAATCTTTGAACAACAAGGAAGGACCCGACAGTGCCACGTACTCTATAGAAAGCTCGGCAGGTTCTATCAAAAACAGGCTAACAACTTTGTCAAGAAAGATGACTTAGAACTCGTTGCCAACTGTTATACGCGCGCCCGCTTCGCTTACACAGTCGCTGAGAAACAGCGTCTTGCCAGAAAGAATGCCAAAAAAGGTGGCGTTTATTACACACGCCTTGCACGCCAATTTGAACTACAGCGTTCATGGGAAGAAGCCGGAAAATCTTATATCCTTGCCGGGTATAACCACGGCTATGCGAACATGCCATCTCTTGTCGAAGAATCTCACCGAATGGCAACCATTTGCTATTTCAACGCTGCTGAAAGTGCGCACCTCAATGGTGAATTACAAACCGCTTATGATTTCTACATGTTAATCCTTGCGGTCGGTGAAAAGATGTCCGTACCGACAAAAATGGTTAGCGAAGCACAGAAATTGATGTCGGAAATCCCCGTAGAAAATTAGAGGAACTACATACGTGAAAGCATCTTTGAAACGCGGAGAAGTACTCGTTGGAACATTTGTACTTGAGTTCGGTGGCTCCGCGGTTGCAACACTGCTTGCGAATGCCGGTGCAGACTTTGTTATCGCAGACTTAGAGCATAGTTCCTTTTCCATAGAAACCATGGGTCGGATAATTCGGAACGCGCGTGGATCAAGTCTTCCTTGTATTGTCCGTGTCCCTATGCTTGAGCGCCATTTTGTCTCTCGAGTACTTGATGCTGGTGCGACGGGGGTCATGGTTCCACGAGTCGAATCTCGTGAGGATATTGAGAAAATTAAAAAATGGACAAAATACGCGCCCGAAGGTGATCGCGGCGTCGCATTTGGCATCGGACACACCGATTATGGAGATTTCACAAAACTTGATACCAAAGAATACGTCCGCAACGCAAATCAGGAAATCCTCATCATCGGACAGATTGAGACCGTCCAAGCCGTTGAAAACCTGAGTGACATTCTCACCACGGGTGAATTAGATGTAGTGTTTATCGGTCCTTATGATCTATCCACATCTATGGGCATCTCTGGTGAGCTGGACCATCCGCTACTTTTAGACACTATAAAACAAATTATCAGGCTTGCACAGACCCACGATGTGCCTTTGGGGTGTTATGTCAACGACTTTGAGAGCGGTGAACAGTGGCTGAGCCTGGGTGTTCAACTTATTGCATGTGGAAATGATGCGTTTCTCTTAACCCGTAAATTTGCCGAGGAGCATCAGAAATTTAAAAACGCAGAGACTTCAAAATGAAAACCTACGATATCCTCACAATCGGACGAAGTTCTCTGGATCTCTATGCGAATGACATCGGTGCCGCATTTCCAGACATTGAAAGTTTCGGTGCCTTCGTCGGAGGGTGTCCTACGAACATTAGTGTTGGTGTTCAACGACTTGGGCTTCAGGCTGTGCTGTTAACTGCTGTAGGTGAGGATCCTGTCGCGGAGTTCCTACTTAAGTTTTTGAGAAACGAAGGCGTTGAGACTCGGTTTATTCCACAGAAACCTGGACACCGGACAAGTGCCGTCGTGCTGGGCATTGAACCACCAGATCGGTTCCCGTTAATCTATTACCGCGACAACTGCGCCGATATTGAACTCACCATTGATGATGTTGTTGCTGCACCGATTGCTGAAAGCCGAGCGACACTAATATCGGGGACAGGCTTGAGCAAAGAACCAAGCCGTAGTGCGACCCTTTACGCCGCGGAACAAGCACAAGCACTCGGCAATCGCGTCTTCCTCGACCTTGATTTCCGGGCAGATCAGTGGCACGATCCAAGAGCGTTTGGTGTTGTTATGAGGTCTGCCTTACGCTATATTGACATCGCTATCGGCACAGAAGAAGAAATCAAAGCCGCCACGCTTACAAGTGTTTCGCAACTCACAATTGAACACTCCCAAATCTCAAATCCAACGATTGAAGGAGATATGGCAGTTGCTATTGAGACGCTTTTGGGTGCCGGTCCAGCGGCACTCATCGTAAAACGTGGTATTGAAGGTGCAGATGTTTATCTAACAAACGGCGAAGTCATTCACGCCGAGCCGTTTCCAGTTGAGGTCTACAATACGCTCGGTGCTGGAGATGCCTTCGCGAGCGGTTTTATCTACGGTCATCTCAGCGGTTGGGACTGGGAAAAATCTGCCCGTCTTGGCAATGCAACCGGGGCAATTGTCGTAACACGGCATGGGTGTGCCAATTTTATGCCGACAATGCTCGAGGTTGACGAATTTGTCGCTGAACGCGGCGGATGGTAACATGTCTTGGCTAAGTCACCGTACCGCAGCTGTACACCACTTTAGCAAAGGAGCGTTCTTGAAAAACCCTCCTCAACGAACCGCAAGGAAAATAAATTTTCTTTTGAGTCTTTAGCCAAATATTGTAAGCCCAAGCATCGCGCCGGGCTGGATGAACGGAAAGGAGCGTTCTCGAAAAACCCTCCTCAACGAACCGCAAGGAAAATCAAAAAATATGGAAACACGAAAACTCACGATGGGACAAGCCATCGTCCAATTTCTTCAACAACAATATGTTGAACGAGACGGGAACGAAACCCAATTTTTCGCCGGTATGTTCGGAATCTTTGGTCACGGAAACGTTGCCGGTATCGGGCAAGCATTGCATCAGTATTCCGATTCCTTCCGTTTCTATCAGACCCGGAACGAACAGTCGATGGTGCACACCGCCGCTGCATTTGCCAAGATGAGCAACCGCCTGCGAACCTTTGCCTGCACGACATCTATCGGACCAGGCGCAACAAATATGATTACAGGTGCAGCGGGCGCAACAATTAACCGGATACCGGTCCTCTTGTTACCGGGCGACATTTTCTCCACCCGTTTAGTTGCCCCAGTTTTACAGCAGCTGGAGTCTCCCAGTTCACAAGATTACTCGGTGAACGATTGCTTCAAACCAATCTCACGCTATTGGGATCGGATTAATCGTCCAGAACAGATAATCACTGCACTGCCAGAAGCGATGCGGGTGCTGACATCACAGTCGGAAACAGGGACTGTAACTTTAGCGCTCCCCCAGGACGTACAAGCCGAGGCGTTTGATTATCCCGCACAACTTTTTGAAAAGCGCGTTTATACCATATC
>JAPPMR010000573.1 GCA_028818995.1 Candidatus Poribacteria bacterium
ATGTATCTATTGCAATGCTACTCATCTTTCTGTTCTTTGTTTTCATTCAATTTGTCTCTAACAGCAAATTGATCCAAAAAATCATAATGGAGAAAAAGCAAGATACGATAGAGAACGCGTTCGCAGAAAAATTTCCAAAGGAGATAGGACAAGGCACTATTGCAATTGTGCGGGATGGCAACCTACAACGATTTACGTTCAGCAATAAAATTCTATTTAGAACGAATGAGGCGATCCTGCAACAGGAGGGAAGGGATATATTGACAAAAGTGGGTGACTTATTGCAGGATTATAAAACGGACGAGAAACTGGGCCAATTATATAAAAGTATTCAAATTGAAGGTCATACAGACAATGTTCCGATTATCATCCCAAACCGCTCGAACTGGGAGTTGTCGTCGGATCGGGCAATTGCTGTCTTACGACTTTTCGTTGATTATATCGGCATTAATCCACGGACGCTAACGGCAACAGGTTATGGTGAATACCATCCTGTTGCACCAAATCATCCCAGGTATGGACATCCAAAAAACCGTAGAATTGAGATCGTCTTAGTCTATTCGGAGACGGAGGAAAGGCAGTGAACGTTTGCCCTTATGCCAATACAAGTGAGGCGTGTGGTCTGCCTGCAGTAAATGCGGATCAGAACAGTACAGTTGCTTATTGCCAAAAGTGCTCTGAGGTTGTTTTTCGGTGTGCTTCGGGGCATTGGAACCGTGCTTTTGCGAGATTTTGCACGCGGTGTGGTGAAAAACTGAAAAAACCTGCGGAGTGGGGTATGGCATCCGGCAATCCACAACGGACCGCAACACTGCCCAAAATGTCTTCTGTTGATGTGCTGAATCGTGATTACGGCTTCAATACTGGGGTTGTAAATATCCCTGAAATAAGCAGTGATGGGGATTTACCGGAACTTCTTGTGATTGATGGATTGATCGTCGTACCGAATCCTCATGAAAAAAAATTGGATGCCTACATAATAGCGAATCCATTCAAGCAGAAAAATCTTAGATTGAAATGGAGTATTCCTTACGACGAGGCGTTAACTTATGGCGCAACACCAGTTTATCATGGATTTCATCTATACTATGTTAACTCGTCTGGTATTCGGCGACAGCCAGTTACTGGTGGAGAAGTAAAACCTGTGGAATTGAATGGTGTAACTTCCGCACATATTCAACCTATTCCAAGGTGTGCCCCATTGAAATGCTATGTCAATGGAAGTCCCACAATAATTGTTGGCTTGGCACAAGGGGTGCTACTCTTAGACCTCATAAGCAACGAAGGTAACTATATTAAACACAAATTTTTCAGTGAAAACACAGTGATGTCTCCCGTTCAGTGCCGAGAATATATAGTTTTCACTACGCTTCAGGGACAAATCTTCACGCTTAATATGAATATGATAGGTGATAAGATAGCACCACCAAAGATGTATCGGAATATATCTTTTTCTGCTCCCGTTTCATTAGGTCAGAAGGTTTATTTTGAGGCTTTAAGCAGGAGCGGCAACCGGAGCCTTGCCTGTTTCGATCCGAGTTCAGGCAAATTGTCTAAAGCGATAGAAATGGACAACGATCCAGAAAACAATTTTGAAAATCGCCAAACTCTTTTCACACACCCGCCGCTTACCGACAGAAAACGATTGTTTATGTCCAACAGGTATGGAAAGCAGATTTATATCTATGATATTGAAGACGGCTATTCATCTGAAAGAATTTTGCCGCAAAACGATGTTCGATATATGTTTGCACCGCACTTATCCATCGTTGTGAATAACCGAATTTATTCTCCGACCTCATACGGCTTAACTATTCTGGATCTTACACAGAATTACACCACCCTATATCAATCATTGGCAATGGGGATGCCAACAGCACCGAAACCGATTGCGCGCCCTATGCGGTATGGTGATAAATTGTTTATTTTATGTGAAGATCGACTGCTGTGTCTCGATTGTTAGGAGGTAGATTCATGATGGAATACTTAATAAATGTTCAGCGACATATTTTTCTTCTAATAATTTTCCTTGTTTCAATGCTGTTCCTGCCAGCAGCGTATGCTAAACATATCATAGTTGTTTACGACGTGTCCGCCAGTATGATTAGTGATGAAGGTGGTATGGATCTTGGTGATATACGGCGTGTTAACGATTATTTGACAGGTGTCCTATTCACAGAGGTATCACAGTCTTTGCGTAATAATAATGATACATACATTGAGGAATGTGAAGCTGCATTCGTAGGTAAACCCCTCTATCAAAGCGGTGATGTACTTACTTATGTTGAATATGCAAAACGCGGAAACATTAAAATAAACAGATCGAGGGTGTCTCGTAATGAATTTCAACGTCAGCTGCCAAACTCAATCTCAGACTTCCCTGGAATGGTTTCTTATCTGCTGAGTGCAGAAGTCGAAGTATATGACAAATTATACCGTAAGGATGACGATGAAACGTATTGGATATTTGTAACGGATGGTAACAATAGCTGGAGAAACGACCCTGACATAGCTACAGTTTTACAACGACATGCAGCTCTTGAAAAAGAATTTTATTCACCTCTAACATTGAGTCTTTTTGTCAACAATTATGTCAAAATTGAAGTTAGACGACTTCAAAAAAGGGACGACATCAAGTCGATTTTTATTTCCACTCCAATAAAACCAAAAGAACCTGTAAGAAAAATACAACTCTCGAGAGATTTGGAAAAACATTTTTTCAGTGAAACTTTAACTATTGACACGGAGAATTCCGAAAAAACGAAGTTTAAACTCGACAGTGTCGGTGTAGAAGTTGTTGATAGGCACAATAGACCGCTTCAAATTGTGGATGAGAATAATGAATTCAGTGTGCTTGAAGTTCTACCCGTTCCACTTAACGAAAATTCACCACCGTATGACTTCCGAATACTGCTTTCTGCACATCCAGAAATTGCGGCTCCCGGCAATGTGTTGAGCCTTGAAGTTCTATACAATTACAATGGCAAAGATGAAGTCTATTCAGCTCCGTTAATTAACTATACTGCGGTTATTGACAGTATTTATGTTGCTACGTTTGAAGAACCCAATCATCCGGTAAAAGAATTAGCACTTGTTTTTTCTGAAGGTAAATATAATCAAACTCTGACTATTCAGAGTGAGAGTCCAAACAAAGACGCGTTCCAAATTAACGAAATTCGTTGTCAAATTCAGGATAGGTATGCGGGTAAGCTTTTAGATGTGCATGTGCCACAATCTATAAATTGGTTAGGTGATTCTTTTTACTT